>JBGTFX010000061.1:0-6749 GCA_041747055.1 Balneolaceae bacterium | reverse complement strand
CTTTTTTTATTTGTATTATCTGTAGATAATGAATAACAAATAATACAACTGATGAGATATTCACTCCTCCTATTCATAGGCTCTTTTGCATTTATTTTTACCGCTCAAAGTGCATTAGCTCAAGTCACTATTTCTCCTACCGCTGTCTTTTTAGATCAGGGTTCTAACGTTGGGGCATTTTATGTTTCAAATCCAGCAAACAGTGCCGTGGAAGTTCAGCTTTCGTTTGAATTTGCTTACCCACAAACAGATGATAATGGAAACATTAGATTGAATTATGAAGATAGTGAAGCGGAAGAGCAATATTCCCTTGAACCTTTTTTACGAGCATTTCCTACAACTTTTGTACTACAGCCTGATGAACGCCAAACCATACGTTTAATCGGCCGCATACCCTCCGATAAAAATGATGGAATGTACTGGTCAAGAATGAGGGTTTCTTCAAGCCAGTTAACCCCTCCTATTGGTGAAGCGACAGAAGGCGGAGTATCAGCACAAGTTTCTTTTCAGATTGATCAGGTAACAGCGGTATTTGCACGAAAGGGCAGTGCTACAACAAATTTAACAATTCATAACTCATCTGCGAATGTGCAGGATGATCGCCTTGTAATTTTAACGGATGTAGAACGAAGTGGAAATGCACCATTTATTGGTAGCGTTAATACAAGAATTATAGGACCCAATAATAATGTGGTAGATGAACGTCGATCCTCAACATCCGTTTACTTCCGAAATTATCAAAAAGTAGAATTTCAAACGGCAACCTGGCCGATCGGGCAATACAGTGTTGAGACGTCGTTTGAGTCACAAAGAAATGATATCTCTTCAAGGCATCTTATTCAGATTCCCGGTGTGACTGAACGTACAACCTTTAATATTGAGTGAAATACTGCTTCTTCCTGATACCAATAATTCTGTTTGTTTTTTTGTTATCAGGTGCCACTGAACGCACATATGCTCAGGATTTAACATCGGAACAGGAAGTTCTTTTGGAGTTTCGCTATCAGGGAGTAGTAAATGTTTATGCTTCCACCATTTTTGTTGATGATCAATTCTACCTCTCCATTTCCGAATTTTTTAACGCCCTCCAAATTGACCATCAAATAGATACTGGAAGCCTTCGCATAAGCGGACGTTATTTAGATAAAGGAATCTATACAATAGATCTTCAAAATCTTCGGGCTACTTTCAATGGACGAATATTACCATTAACTGCAGATGATTTTACCACCAATGAATTTGGTATTTATATTGCATCGAGAGTACTTAATGAACTGTTCGGTTTAAACTTTACCATAGATTTTGGAAGTTTATCTATCAGCCTGCAAACAGATGATATAATGCCGGTTATTGCTCAAAGACAGCGAGAACGACAACGAGAACGTATAACCCGAACCCAGCGAGAACTCTATCGTACTTTTTACCCACTCCGCTACGATCGCAATAAAAATGCATTCAAAGCCGGATTTTTTGACTATAACTTTACTGGAAATTACACCGGCGATAACAATAGTTTTCTGTTTAATACAGCTTTTGGATCGGAATTAGCCGGTGGTGATCTACAGGGAAACGTTTTTGGAAATGTGGCTGAGAATTCCTCCTCACTTCGAACCTCAAATTTACGCTGGCGGTATGGAATTAGGGATAATGACTACCTCAGCAGAATTATCATAGGTCAAACCATCGCTCAAGGTCTTTCTTCGGTGGCTTACACAGGTGTTCAACTTTCAAACGAACCCATTGAGCCTCGATTTTTATATGATCAAACTGTTTTTTCCGGTTCCACCGAAGCTGATTCAGAAGTAGAACTTTACCGCAACAATTCACTTGTCGATTTTCAGCAGGCAGATGCAAATGGTGCCTATCGATTTGTTGTTCCTTTAACGTACGGCACCTCGTCATACAGTATTCGATCCTATAGCCCTACCGGACAAATGAGTGAGCGGGAAGCTCGAATTCAAGTACCATTTAATTTTCTTCCACCGGGTGAATTTAACTATACTATTAATGCCGGTAGACTTGATAATCCAATATCCGGCACTTTGGAGCGTGGCTTCTTAACCCAGGGAAAACTAGCCGGTGGTGTAACCAACTGGCTGACCGCTCAAGGTGGAGTTGAGTATTTTGAGGATTTTCAAACCGATTTACCAATATTCTCAGCTGGAATTTCCACCCGGTTCCTCACAAATTACTTAGTCTCTATCGAAGCAGCCAATGATGCATTTTACCGAGCAAATTTAAATGTAATCTATTCATCTGCTGCAAGTATCAGCACAGAATACATCTTGTTCAATCGTTTGGGTGGAATTTATAATCCAAGTAGAAATGTGTCTCGTTTTGCTACTAATATTTTCACTCCATTTTCCATTGGTAATTTGCCACTCTTTTTCCGATGGTCATTTACAAGTGAAGAACGAGAGACCAGCAGGGTTAACCGCTATCGTGTTGATCTGAATACTCGGTTAGGACGCGCAAACATCCGCTTGGGATATCGCGATAGTCAAATTGGGGCATTAAATTTAACCCCGGGTCCCACGGCTCGAATCACAGCTTCTGCGACATATACTCTTTCCAGATCAAGATCGATTCCACGCTTTATGCAGGGAGTGTTTACTCGGGCACAGCTTAACTATATACCCTCGCTAAAAGAAATTGAAGATGCTGAATTTCAACTTAGCAGAAGTTTTCTACAGCAGGGACGATTTCAATTATCTGCAGGACGTAATTTTGTGGGTAATTTTGACTTTTTTCGGTTTGGTTTAATTTTCGATTTTAACCGCATAAGAAGCACCTCAACTGCACGGACAACCCGAGGAAATTTCGTGGCAACCCAAAGTATTAGAGGTTCTGCTGGCTACGACTCCAAAAATAGAAATACATTATTCACTAACCGTCAACAAGTAGGTCGATCAGGGGTTGCTGTTCGCTTGTTTATAGACAACAATAACTCCGGTACTTTTGACGAAGGAGACGAACTAATTCATGATAGAGCAATACGAATTGAACGTGCGGGTGGACGAACAGAGATGAAAAATGGAATCAACTATATATCACAGCTTCAGCCTTACCGTCAGTATAATCTATCAATTAATAAAACAGCAATTTTGAATCCATTGGTTGTACCCGCTGTTGAAAACTTTTCAATCATTACGGATCCAAATCAGTTCAAAACAATTGATATCCCTTTTTACACCTCCGGAATTATTGATGGGCGCGTTAACAGGTTAGTAAATGGACAAATTCAAGGGGTCGGTGGACTCAGATTATTTCTTTCTCAGGTAAACACACCGGAGGGAATGGAACCGCATACAGAGGAACTTCGCACTTTTTCTGATGGAAGTTTTTATGGATATGAAATACCCCCCGGTGATTATGAGTTAGTACCGCAGTCCTCACAATTGGAATTTCTTAATGTAGTTGCAAATCCTGAGAAATTAGTATTTACTATAGAAGCTATTGCAGAAGGTGATATCAAAGAAGGAATGGAAATAAATTTATTTTCTGAAGAGACAGAACCTTCACCTGCACAAATAGCTGATGAAGGAATACCTGTACGCGAACAACTTCAAGTAGATGAAAGACTTTTAACGGAATTTGAACTCTACTCATCTTATGTTGATTACATATTAAGATTGCTGATTAAAGCTCAAAATGCGTTTTATGAGGGTGAGTACTTAAAAGCTTTTGAGCTTTTAAATGAATCGTTGGATATCTTTGAAACAGCACAAGCATATGCATTGAAGGGAAGTATTTATTATTTACTTGGTGACAAATTTGAAGCGCAACGATATTGGCAGTTGGCTTTAAGAACTAACACAAATATATTTATACCCGATATAGAGGCTTTAGATCAGATAATTTTAAGTTTTTAATACTGCAGATTTCACAGTTCTTTCGTTTATTAAGGCTATATGTTTAACCCCTACATTACAGAACGAATTATTCAAAGAAATGCCTTTGGGCTAAGGGAATTGCTTTGTATTTCTGTAATTGGAGTGGTGAGTGTAATGTCAACATTTCCTGCATTTGCCCAGCCTCAGTCAGCAGAAATTCAAATTTCTCAACTCGAACAAAATTACGATTCCCACATAAGCAATATGCTTTCGAATTATTTCGATCGAAAGTCATTTATTGTAGATGTGGACATCAACGCCGAATTGTTCAATGAAATTACAGGACGGACCAGAGATCAAATTACAAGAGAACCCAGGGGAAACATTACCATGCCCGGCCTGCCCTATCTTCCTGATAGTAATATCCGCCCCGAGCAGCGTTTTCAAACCGAAACCATTACACGAGAAAGTACTGCACGAACACTTCGCCTGATTAATCTTAACGTTAATGTGCTGGCAGATACCTCTTATTCTGATCAGCAGATTGAGTTCATAGATTTACTGACGAATATTGCGGCAAAAACAAATCCCAACAGAGGGGATATTGTTCGGGTTACACAAATTCCCATACCCGGTTTTGTTAACACTATTATTCCTGAACAAATACAAGAAAGTAATGAATACGACCTTGTAGCTTTGTTCAATCAATACATGCCGGGGTTATTTCTATTGTTGATTATTCTTCTATTTGTTGCCAATCGATTTCAAAGTCCTTCCGGTGAAAGATTTAATCAAACCAGGCCGCTCAAAAAAAGGGATGAATATAAACATGATAATTATGAGATAGATTCTCCAAATAAACCGTTTAATGCTATTTGGGCTGATGAGCCAAATAAACCAAATGATTCATTATCAGATAAGCTCGATCGTGTTATGAAACTGTTTATCCAATCTCCGCGGGATGTTGCGCTTTTATTTGAGTATTGGATCGATGATGATGCTAAGGAAGGGGCCCTTATGGCTGCTAAGGTTATTCAAACTATAGATAAACAGCTAATAAAGACATTGGAGTATGATTTACCTAGCGACATTTATCTTGTAATTCAAGATGAACTTGCTAATGTTTCCAACATGGGAGATCCAGAACGAGAAGATGTCGCTGAAAAATTTCTTCGTGTTTTTAGATCGCAAATCACTCAAGATGAGGGGAAATCTAAACATGGCCAATTAAAACTCTTTAGATATCTCGACCACATGTCGGATGTCCAGATAGAAGAGCTACTACTTACGGTTTCTGCCACCACTGCCGCCATAACTCTTGATTATCTGCCAGTAGAACGGGCTGCCAATATCTTAGAAAATATGCATACTGAACCAGCAGCAGCAGTCATGATAGAAATGATAAAAGTTCCCCATATGAGTTTTAAAGAGTATAATGCTATTTCCTCCCAACTATTCAGTAGTGCAGTTTCTATTCTCAAAAAAGAGAAGCAGCAAAAAGAAGGATTAGAACATATGATGCCTTTGCTACAGAAACTACCGCTTAAAGATCAAAAAAGATTTATTGAGCAAATGGATGTAATGGGCTCAGCTGTAGGAAAAGCGGCTAAATCAAAAGTTATTATGCCGGAGCACATACCGGTATTAGATCCGTCTATTATTCAAGCGGCTACACAACATTTTGATACACAAACTCTGCTCCATGCAATTTGTGAATTTAATGATGATATCATTGATTCTATACTTTCATTCAGACCTACCAGAGAACAGAAATTAATTCGAAAAGAGCTCTTAAATGGCACTTCTTTAAATCCGGCTCGTGTAACTCAAGATCAGCTTTTATTAATAAATTCGATACGGGAAAAAGCATTCCAATCTTAACCTAATTTTCCAAACACATACTACCTTTTAACTTCATACCAAGTCCTGCTTTTTTACTTCTAATTGTGTGCTTTGCACTGGGATGTTCTTCAGCAGAAGAATTTATTGACTCTGATGAGCCCCAAACGGAGATGTTCTCAGAGCAGGCTGAAGTTAAATTACCTAATGAGGAAATAGTTGTAGAAATAGACTCTGCAGTTGCTGCACAAACTGATTTGGAAGAACAAAATTTAGCCATAGCAGAAAATGTGCTCAAAATGAAATTTCAAAGAGAAGCGAATAATCTCACTCATTTGTATGTCACCGCTCAGCAGTTATTCTTTAATGGGAACAGTGAGCAAGCGTTAATACTTATTCAGCAGGCAAATCAAATACGCGAAAATGCAGATATTAAAGCATTGAAAGGGAGTATTTATTATAGTTTAGGGTACCGTGGTAAATTTGAGGAGAACTGGCGCAAAGCTTTAGAACTGGATCCATCTGTGCCTATACCTTCTATACCGGTTATTGAAAGAGAATTACAACTTCTTGGCCTAATTGATTAACTGCTTTTATATTTCTATAAGATGATACAATGAGAATTTCAATCCCTACTATTCTAAGCTTTCTGCTCTCCATTTTAATTTTGATTTGGGGAGCAATGGTTGTAATTGGAATCATCAAAATTGACTATTTGCCGGAACAGTTTGATTTCCTGAATTTACCGAGTTTTGCTATTGTAATTGGTGGTGTTTTATCGAGTGTATTTATAAGCACTCCTTTCAGAGATGTTATCACTTCACTTCGAAATAGTTTGCGCATTTTTTCTCAAACCGACATCACGGAGAACTCACTTCAACTGGATATTGAAAAAGTACTCGATTGGAAACGAATGATAAATGCTGATCATAACCGTTCAATCTTACAACTCAAAAATGAGCACGAAGGAACGTTTGAAGGATTTATATTTTCCATTTTGGACACAAACTATCCAACGGAAACCCTTCGGGAAATTGGTGAAAGTAGTATTGAAGACAATTATGCTAGAAAAAGTCG
>JBGTFX010000060.1:0-5557 GCA_041747055.1 Balneolaceae bacterium | reverse complement strand
CTGTGTCAATTGTCAACTTCAATGCATAGTTACCCGCTACAGCAGCTAAAAGAATTGAGACAATAAGCACCCAGAAAGGATGTTTTATATTCAGCTGCAAAAGCGGTGTAAAAAAGTAAATTAATTTTTTCATAAACGTATAACCGCGATAGTAAAATCAAAATAATTAAGTTCCTGAGCTAAGTAGATGTAATTAATTGCGGATCGGATGAAACTCAAAATTATCATAATCGGCTTTGGTAAAGGATTTGGTATCATCCGAAGCGCTTAATATAAGTAATGCGATAGGTCTTTTTGGAGGTTTTTTTCCAAAAAAATGCTCGTAATCTTCTACTATATTTCTTTCAAATGTTTTCCAGTTGCCAATCCCTTCATTTCCAGTCCCTACAACAATAATCCGTTGTCTTCCCCTAAGTTTCGAAAATTCGGTACCCACAGGATGTTTTGAGCTCCAAGTATATCGAATAGATACAGGTACAGTTTGGAAAAGGATACGGCTTGTATCAAAAACAATGTAAACACTTGCAGCAACATCATTTTTGTTATTGCTATTTTCGTCACCGCCTTCGGGAATATTATGAATACGCCAGTTCCATCGCAAAAGTGGTGTTTCATGAATATCCAATCCATCTTTATCCAATAATGGAAAGTTGAGATGTTTGGCTTGTATTCCTTCGAACCTTAAAAATTTATTACCTCCTTCTTCTAATACTCTGTATTTATACTCGCTTTTAAGCTGATCTTCATATGTGGCCGGTATTTTATTTCCATCACGATTATACCATTCATCCGGCAATAAACCAGTTTTATAGTGCTGAAAATCTTCAAGATAAACCACACCATCTTCGCCAAAAGTAATGGAATTAACACTGCCACCGTCTTGAGCTTCTATTACAGAAAAGGCAACTAAAGAGATTAGAGCAGTGAGAATAAGTTGAGAAAAGTACTTCACTTTATCAGGTTTATTCAATGAATATTTATAAATTTGGTATCTAACGAATAGGCATTCAGTTCCGTATTGAACTAATGTAATAAGTATTAAACAAATGCTTTTACAAACCCTAAAAGCTCATACAATTCCAGTTCGAATTTAATATAAACTATAATATTATATGAACTTATCCTCTGCTAAACGTGGACTAAAAGTCATCGGTATTTCGCTCTTAGTATATGCTATTCTAGTTGCATCTCATGAGGGAGAATTCTGGCCCTTTAGTATTTACCCTATGTTTTCCCAAGCCGGTAACCCATGGACCCGCGCAATTGTAATTGATGTTACCGACTTGAATGAAGAAGAAATTTGGCACAGTTATTCACTTGAAGACCGTGCGGCAGGTGTTGTTCCTGTTCGATCTTATAGTGTGGATCAAATTGACTTTTCAAATTTTGTATCAAAAACACAGAACTGGACAGATTCCCGCAGAGCTGCACTTATTACTATGTTTGGTCCGAATCAGCTTGAAGATCGTCAATGGATGGTTTCTAAAGTTAAGGGTGAAATGATAGGGGCTGATTCAGTGTCAATTCGCATTGTTCCGTTCATAAAATTAACCTCTGATTCAACCTTACTAAATCCAAATTTACCTGAGTCCGATTACTTTAGGGGGGAACAATGAGCTGGACTGAAAAACTTTCTTATCAGCTTTTTGAACCCGATAGGAAGCAAACTCCGGGCGAAGTTGTATTCTTCAAACTCTTTGAACTCTTTGTACTTTTTTATGTAATCAAGTTTGCATGGGAGTGGGGTATATATACTCAATACAGAAATGTTGAAATTGTATTGCCGTTAGGAATGGCCAATTATATAGATGTATCTATCTTTTTTGATTATCACCTTGCATTAATCAACGCCGGTTTTATAACCATTCTTTCAATTGCCAGCTTTTTTCGACTTGGATTTAAATGGCAATATATGGTAGTGATGGTTTTGCTGCATATCCAATATGTAGCACGTTTTTCTCAAGGGGAAATTCCCCACAGCCAAAACCTGATAGGAATGGCGGTATTTTGTTTTGCAATTGGAGCCTTGTTCTTTCCGGATAAAAAGAAGATGCCACGCTTTGTAATGGGTTCAATTATCTTTTTTATAGGTTTAGGTTACACTTCTGCCTTTTTTGCAAAATTAATTGGAACGGGGATTAATTGGTATGATGGGCGGCACTTATGGCTATGGATTGGCGAAAAAAGTATAGATATATTATCAAGAGAGGGCTTTTATGATCCGAATCTTTTACAAGAACTTGCCCTTAAAAGTACTGCAATGGCATCCATCATTTTATTGATCGGTTGGATGACAGAATTAATTGGATTTACCATTTGGTGGAAAAAAATCAGGCCCTACACTACCCTGCTTCTCATTGGTATGCATTTCGGCATTACAATGACAATGAATATTCGGTTTGATGCATTTGTATTACAACTTATACTGGTAGGATTTCCATGGTACCTTCTGTTTGACCAGTACATAAAAACGACACCTAAATTTATAAAAAAGTGGATTTAGCTATATTCTTTAAATTTTTTATTCCCAATCCAAGAACAATTATTACAGCAGCTGAAATAAGAACCACATCATGCAGTGATGGTTCAGCGGAACTTATTAAATAGCCTGCATTGCTAAATAAGCAGAGTGTCATAAAGAGGGATCCAATAAGTATAGCTATACTCCAAACCAGTTTATCTTTATTCACCACTCCAACCATTGGTAGAATCTCCGGTATTTTATTTAAGTACCGATAAACAGAATCCCATTTAATAAAAGCAGCATACGCTAAAAAATTAGGCAGAAAAGCTATATTTAGTGTCATCATTGTAGAAAAATGAAATATCACAGCAAAACAAACAAACAATCGGGTCCATCCGGTTTTCCAAACTGCGACTAAAAATCCAATCTCAAAAAGTATAGTTGCCCAGTCTAAAACTTCCCATATAAAGGCAACATCAAACCGAACCGCAAATTCTGCGAGAAAATCTTGTCGTTCACGAGCAAAAAACTGGTTAAACAAATGCCCCCTGGTTGCCTGAGTTGATGGATCAAGCCAACCACCTAAAATTTTTGGGAAACCGGCAGTAAACATCATAAAGCCAAGCAGAAGTGCAAGTAAAACCAATGGCCATCCTTCTGCAGGTTCTACTTCTTCATTGTATCTGCTATCCACAGAAAAAGCTGCTCCCCAATTACTAAATGCCATCACAATTGGAGTAACAGAAAGAAGAATTTCATGATTTATCTTTCCGAGGCTGAACATAAATCCCTGTAAAACCAACATGCTTATGCCGGCCAGAATAGATGTCCATTTAGTTTTAAATCCAACCAAGACACCTATCCACGAAACTATTAACAATCCGTGAATGAAACGTAGAAAAATCTCCGGAGGAAATTCATCAAACAACATCATAGGACCCGGTGGTGGCGTAAAGAATTCATTCGGAAGAGACTCGAGAGTGGCGTAAAAAGTGGCATCCGGGAATAAAAATATCAGAAAAAAAAGAGCGGCAAATATACGATAAAGGCCAAGTCCCTCAGCTGTTGGCGAGTAACTGTTAAAAATCCAGTTTTCAAATTTACTGTTCATTATTTCTTTTTTCCGCAATTAAGAAATAATTGATTGTAACCATTGAATCAGCTTCGAGTGAGGATTGTCCTCTGCTAAAATATGTAGTGAAATGATGGACATTTAGTTTATCTCCTTCAAAACCTGCTTTTTCAGATGCTTTTTGCATCAACCAATCATCAGTAATTTTATCGTACGATTGAACCATTTCTTTATCTGAAAATCTTGCCCGAATAAAACCCGATATCTTAGAAACGGGAATTTCAGAAAAGAGTTGGTTGGGTGTTAATTGTGCTCTTTGATTAGTTTCAGAATCAATTAACTCAAATTCGGTTTGACGAATTTCAAAACCACTATCAAATACATACACATTTTTAAAGCCCGGAAAGACAAATGATGGCCATGGTTCGCTATGATAAGATCCAACAACCCCTACTAAACCATATTGTAAAGGCAGATAAATAATAAAAAACAGAAATATATTTTTGATGGTTTTTCGCTTCATTTCGCAACTAAGATAATGGAATTACCAATATTTCTTAATACAAATTACAAATTCGTTATATTGGCAAAACACTACTATCAATGAGGACAAAAACCTTACATGCACAAAGTTCTACACTTTAAAACGACCTATTTAAATCGATCAGAAACGTTTATTGATCGACTCGTAAGAAATCACCAAGAGTTTGAACCTGTTATTGCAACCTGTTATAGATTGACTTACACTAATGGCCTGAATGTCTATGAAATGCCTAAAAAGGGTATTTCCGGGTTGAAAAATCTTTTGCAATTAAAAATGAACAGCAGTCCGGCTTTTCTGTATGATCTTTTTGAAAAAGAGCAACCTGATTTAGTTCATGGGCACTTTGGACTTGATTCGTATAGACTTATTCCCGTGATTAAAAAGTTTAATGTTCCTTTTATTGTCAATTTTTATGGGCATGATGTAATCAGACTTCCTAAAGAATTTGGTTGGGAAAACCGGTATAAAAAGCTTAAAAAATACATGGATTGTGCGATTGCCGGCTCAGAAGACATGAAAAAAAATCTTGATATACTCGGCTTTGATAAATCCATAATTCACACCATTAAACTTGCTGTAAATTTGGATGATATTCCATTTCAGCAGCGAGAAAAAGCCGATCCGAAGATTATGATGGTAGGGAGACTTGTTGAAAAAAAAGGATTCTCTTATGCTTTAGAGGCAGTAAGCATGTTATATACACAATTGCCGAATATAGAAATGAATATATTTGGTGATGGTGAGTTAATGAATGAGTTAAAAAAGAAAGCTCAATCATTAGGAATCGAAAAACATGTTAACTTTCAAGGATTTACCGATAATTCGGAAATTATCAATCAGCTTTATAAACATGATATTTTAATTGTTCCAAGTGTGCAGGCCAAAGATGGCGACAGGGAAGGGATACCGCAAACTACGGTTGAGGGTATGGCAACAGGTATACCGGCTATCGCTTCCGATCATGCAGGTTTACCGGAACTTATTTTAGATGGGGAAACAGGGCTTCAGGTACCGGAAAGAGATTCAACGGCTATAAAAAATGCCATTATTAAACTGGTTGAAAATCCTGAGCTGGTGAAAAAAATAAGTTTTAACGGACGGAAAATTATAGAGAGAAAACATAATATTAAGACTCAAGTTCGAAAAACAGAGGATCTTTATAAATCTTTGTTACAGTAAAAGTAGTCTACTGATTAATCACTACGCGCTAAAAACTTGAGAGAAATCCAATTCTTGAATTTCTTCCAGTCATGGGGTGTAATTACTTTAAACAGTGTTCCACTAATACTAAAAAGCAGTAAATATCCAATGATGCTAAATGTGAGTCCGCGGATGATCATATCAGGATCAAAAAAACTGAAGCGGGCAAACCACATTGGAATGGCCACTAAAAGTGCCGTTCCTAAAACTCTGAAGTAGAACGGGAAAGGTAATACTTTAGATATTGGCAACTCCATATGCCCACCAATTCTACGAA
>JBGTFX010000059.1:0-6678 GCA_041747055.1 Balneolaceae bacterium | reverse complement strand
AAAATGAACCTGTAAAACGTTTCCTACTTTGCAATTATGATTATCTTAATGAATGCTTTATTTTTAGAAAGTTTTTGAAAAATGCTCTGTAATATTATCTCCATCTGCTCTAAAATGAAGAATTTTTTTATTGGTATCAGTATTCTTTTCGCCCTATTTATACTCTTTTTAGGTTTTAGTGAGTTCCAAACTGAAAGTGAACCTGTTGATATTATTAAAATTGAGCAACTCGTTGAGATAGAACCCATTCCCCCGGTTGATGAATATGGATTTCTTAAAGGAAATCTTACCTACATAGATGAGCAGATACAACGAAATGAGAACCTTTACATTATCCTGAACCGTCACGGATTATCAGCCCGTGATATTTATGATATACAGCAAATTTCTGCGGGTGAACATAACCTGAACAGAATGGTACCGGGGCAAAAATACAGAGTCTATTTTGACGGCGGAATACCTGTCTCTTTAGTATGGCATCAAACCAGCAGACGATTCCTTACGATAAAGTTTGAGGACGAAATTAAAATCAAACAGGGCGAAATTCCTCTTACGAAAAGAGTAATGGAATCATCGGGTGTTATTAACAGCTCTCTATATCAAACTATTGTAGATCAGAGAGCACCAAGAGGCTTGGGCTCCAGCCTTGCAGAGATTTTTGCGTGGGAAATTGACTTTTTTGCCCTTCAAAGTGGTGATCACTACAGGGTAGTATATGAGCAGTTATTTGCAGGTGATGATTATGTAGGTGTGGGTGATGTTTATGTGGCTGAATTTCAACACCGTGGCAATGTAAGCAGAGCCTACTTTTTCAATAATGGGGAGCGTGTCGGATATTTCGATGAAGAAGGCAGAAGCATGGAAAAGCAGCTTCTAAAAGCTCCATTTCGATATAATCAGCGAATCAGCTCAGGATTTGCTAACAATCGGTTTCACCCCATCCTAAAACAAAATCGTCCACACCACGGAACTGATTATGCCGCACCAATCGGAACGCCAATCCTCGCCGTGGGTGACGGAGTGGTAACGGAAGCACAACGTAGAGGCGGAAATGGAAATATTGTTCAGATTCGTCATAGTAACACCTATAAATCGGCTTATTTGCATTTAAATGGATTTGCTAGCGGCATCAGAAAAGGTGTTGAAGTGAAACAGGGCCAGGTTATTGGTTATGTAGGTCAAACCGGTCTTGCAACCGGCCCGCATCTTTGTTACCGCCTGTATGTAAATAACCGGCCCGTAAATTCTGTCCGGGCAGATTTACCCGATGGAGAGCCATTGGAAGATGAGTATATGGAAGAATTCAGGTACAAGGTATTTAAGATGAATGAAATGCTTGATGAAGTTCAATTCGTAGAGACAGTTGCCTCCCGGTAATTATCTACGATGCATTCGCCGGTGAAAAAAGTTTACCAGTGGGCGAACGTACGATTCATTGGTAAATAGTTCTGCAGAGTCCATTTTATTTTTCCGCAGGTACTCTTTAAGCTCGTGCATCTCTTTTAGGCGTCTTTTCCTGTAATAGGTGCGGACTTTTCGGCTTGATGTATCCACCAACCGTTGCTCGCCTGTTTCAGCATCTCTGAGCGTTACCAAACCCACATCAGGCAACTCATCCTCAAAACGATCATTAATCATGATATTCACCAGATCATGCTTTCGGTTCGTTATTTTATGCTGTTTTTCAAATCCCTCGTCTTGAAAATCAGAAGCTAAAATTACAATTGTTCGCCGGTTTAATAATCGGTTCAAATAGGAGAGTGTACCGGCAATATCCGTTTTTCCACCTTTGGGCTCGGTTACATATAGTTCCCTTATTAACCTAAGAACATGTGTTCGACCTTTTTTGGGAGGAACCACTTTTTCGATCTGATTACTGAATAGTATCAATCCTACTTTGTCACCATTTTTTATTGCACTGAAAGCAATCACGGCGCATACTTCAATGGCAAGCTCCATTTTTGTCTGCGAGCGGCTCCCAAAGAAACCACTCGGTGAAATATCAACACAAAGCATTAACGTTTGCTCACGCTCCTCCTCAAATACTTTAATAAAAGGTTCATCACTTCGTGCGGTAACATTCCAATCAATCTGACGAACATCATCCCCGAATGTATAAGCGCGAACCTCAGAAAAGGACATCCCCCGTCCTTTAAAAGCAGACTGATATTCACCGCCAAAAATATTATTGACGAGGCCTTTTGTCTGGATTTCCAGGGCACGAATTTTCTGTAAAACTTCTTTTGAAATCATAGTGGCTATGTTTGAGCTGAATGGTACATCGATTTAGAAATTTATCAAAAAAGATCTTCTAGGTCAGCAGGAATGAATTTAACATTAAAATAACTAAACGGTAACGATATGGTAAGGTAAAATTGTGATTGTAGGGAAATTCAATCAAAGCCCTGACAAATGCTCGTTGGTAAAGAGTTTAGCATAAAGTGTGAACAAATATTAGTTGAAGCAGATAAAATTTCTAATCGATCGGAGTCAAACATAATCTCTGTAGAAGAATTGAACAAAACATTGAATTATGACAGGATAGAGATTAAACATTTGTTTAAATATTTGTCCGAATTCAATTATATCGTCATTGAAACAATTTGTGGTCCCTACTTATATGGAGCAATTTCACTAACGGAGAAAGGTGTTTTAAAAATTAACTCTACAAAAAAGAAGGGAAAGAGATCGGATTGATAAGCCTGTGAGCCAGAGATGTGAATAATCGTAAAGCACAAATATTTCTATGATAGTTATCCTAAAAGTTTCTAACTTTCCGCGCTTTACAACACAAGAATTCACATTTTTTATAAAAAAATCAGATCTATGATTATTGGAGTCCCAAAAGAGATAAAAACTCACGAAAACCGCGTTGGCATGATTCCGGGTGGAGTTTTACAATGTGTTAAGAATGGCCATACAATTTTAATTGAAAAAGGAGCAGGCCTTGGCAGTGGATTCGCCGACGAAGCTTACAAAGAAGCTGGTGCATCTATTGTTGATGATGTTGAAGAGGTATGGAAGCGCTCCGAAATGATCGTTAAGGTAAAAGAACCTATTAAAGTAGAATACCCCCGAATGCGGGAAGGGCAGATACTTTTCACATACTTACACTTTGCCGCAAGTAAAGAGCTCACAGAAGCGGTAGCAAAATCAAAATGTATCGCTATAGCATACGAAACGGTAGAAAAAGCTGATCGCTCTCTGCCGTTATTGATTCCCATGAGTGAAGTTGCCGGACGGATGTCTACCCAGGAAGGCGCAAAATACCTTGAGAAGCCAATGGGCGGACGCGGTATTTTAATGGGTGGAATTCCCGGCGTACCTCCAGCAAGAGTGATTATTTTAGGTGGCGGTATAGTGGGTGTAAACGCTGCAAAAATTGCTGCCGGAATGGGAGCACAGGTTACAATTATGGATATTAACATTCCCCGACTCCGATACCTTGATGATGTTATGCCAAGTAACGTAACCACACTGTTTTCAAACGAGCAAAACATCAGAAAACTTTTACCAGATACGGATCTTGTAATTGGTGGAGTTCTGAAGCCAGGGGCTAAAGCTCCTCATTTGATTACCAAAGATATGCTCTCACTCATGAAACCAGGAACCGTAGTGGTTGATGTAGCCATTGATCAGGGAGGATGCTTCGAAACATCAAAGCCGACTACTCATGATAAGCCTACCTATGTTGTTGATGATATTGTTCACTACTGCGTGGCAAACATGCCTGGTGCTGTGCCTTTTACATCCACTCTGGGACTCACGAATGTAACACTTCCGTATGCCGTGCAAATTGCCAACAAAGGCTGGAAAAAAGCATTAAAAGATGATACTGAGCTGTTGAAAGGATTAAATATCGCTGACGGTAAAATTGTCTACAAAGATGTAGCCGAAGCATTCGACATGGAGTTCACTCCGGTCGATGAAGTTCTTTGAAACTTAGAAAAGTCCCCCTTTAAAGAGGGGAGGCGAACGGAGTGAGCAGGGGGATGAGCACCAATCATGTATGGTTTTAAACTGATTCATAAGCACAAAAGATCATCCCCCATTGCCCCCTTCAAAGGGGGACACTCCTTAATAAATGGGATGTTTTACAATAAAATGGACACCCCTCTATATTTCGCTTACGCGGGAATCGCTAACGCTCGGAGCCCCTTGATAAGGGGAGACTTCTTTTTAATCTGATTTTAAAACATAAAAAAAAGCCCCGATGAGGAATCAGCGGGGCTTTTTAATTTTGTGCAAAAAAGAGAACGAATTATCGCTTTTCTACCGGAGTCCAATCTAGGTTTTTCTCTCCAATGTAGAGTGCGCGGGGACGTACCAAACGGTTGTTGGCGTCCTGCTCAAGATAATGAGCTGTCCATCCTGAAATTCTACTCATTGCAAAAATACAGGTGAAAAGGTCAGGCTTAATCCCAAGTGAGTAATAAACCGTTGCAGAGAAGAAATCTACATTCGGGTCAATATTTTTCTCTTCCTTCATCGTTTTCAGAATAGCTTCTGACCATTCATAAAGTTCGGTGTGTCCTGTTTCTTCGGAAAGGCTTTTAGACATTCCACGAAGCAGACGAGCCCTGGGATCGAATGTTTTGTACACTCGGTGTCCAAAACCCATAATTTTTTGTTTGCTTGCAAGACGATCTTTAGTGAACTGAACAGGATCGGCAGTTTCGGAATTTTCATCCATATCTAACAGCATATTCATAACTGCTGTATTGGCACCACCATGCAGAGGTCCTTTTAATGCGCCAATAGCACCGGTTACAGAAGAGAACATATCAGATTGTGTTGAGCAAATTGCACGGCAAGTAAAAGTTGAAGCATTCATACCGTGTTCGGCGTGTAAAATCAGGCAGAGGTCCATTGTTTTTTCTGCTTCTTTACCCGGTTTTTCATCATTAAGCATATATAAAAAGTTATATGCCGTACTTCCGCTATCAAGTGGCTCAACAATATTTTTACCTGCACGAGCTCTGGCAAATGCCGCAATTATTGTGGGCATCTGAGCCGTCATCGTGACGGCATCATTTCGGTTGTCTTTTTCAGAATCACCGGAATGAGCATCCTGGAAATCAGCAAGCATTGATACTGCGGTTCTAAGAACAGCCATCGGTTCAGCTGTTTCATTTGTAGATTTGATATATTCTAAAACCGGATTGGGCAGAGAACGCTGGCTCACCAAACTTTTATTAAGCTCTTCAAGCTCACTTTTGTTTGGAAGCCTGTCATTCCATAGAAGAAAACAGACTTCTTCAAATGTTGCATTTTCGGCTAACGTGTCAATATTATAACCGGCATAAATAAGCTCGCCCTTTTGACCGTCAATGAAACTTTTGGTTGTTGAAAAACCAACAATACCTTCCAGTCCTTTGTTGATATAAGGGTATTCGTTTGTATCGATATTATCCAAGTTGTGTTGGGCCATTACGTTTCTTGTGGAATTTAAATGATTTCGATTCTTATCTCTGCGTTACAGTAGAACTATATCAGCGGTTATCTTCCCTAAATAATTCCGAAACAGATTCTTTTCTGAGGGTAAAGCCAACCATACACAGAAACTCTTTATTTTTAAGAAAATACAAAAAGACCATTGATTTTAGAAGCGCTTTTGTTTTTTAGATATGGTAAAAGACATTAAATAAACTATTCTTTGGTTTTCGCTTCATTCCAAAGCTGATCCATCTCTTCAAGATTCGATTCATTGATACTTTTTCCTTTTTCTAATAACGTATTTTCAATATATCTAAACCGTGAGTTAAACTTACGGTTAGCACCGCGAATGGCATCCTCTGCATTTAAGTTTAGAAGCCTTCCAACGTTTACAAGGCTAAAGAGCAGATCTCCAAACTCATCTTTTTGTTCTTTTATGTTTTGATGATTTACTGCCTCACGCCATTCGTCAATTTCTTCGTTGAGTTTTTCCCACGCCAATTCCCACTTAGCCCAATCAAATCCTACATTTGCAGCTTTTTCCTGCATTCGGTGCGCTTTAATTAAACCGGGTAAATGATTGGGAACTCCATCCAAGATGGATTTCTTTCCTTCCTTTAATTTTATTGTTTCCCAGTTCTCGGCCACATCTTTATCCGTTTCAACTTCTGTGTCTTCAAAAACATGGGGATGACGCCGTATCAGCTTTTCTGAAATGCGAAAAATGACATCATCAATAGAAAATTCACTTTTTTCATCAGCCATTTTGCTGTGAAACAGAACGTGCAGGAGCAGATCACCGAGTTCTCTTGAAAGTTCATCGAAATTCTCGTCATCGATCGCCTCAACAGCTTCATAAGCCTCTTCAATTAAATTGTCTTTTATGGAGTGATGAGTTTGTTTGCGATCCCAGGGACATTCTTTACGGAGAATAGCTATTAGTTCAACAAGGTCTTCAAATTTTGAGGATGGAGTCATTCGAAATTGGTTTCAGTTGTTTAGTTTTATAACCTGAGTTCGATTGTTAAATCAAGATCGCAATAGTCCCCCTTAGAAAAGGGGGAATGAGGGGGATGTTCATCAGATTGTGGAAAAATCAGATAGACACCCCTCTAAATTTCACTTACGTGTTGTTCGCTGCGCTCGGTGCGCTACGCGTTCAAAAAATGAGCCCCTTGTTGGGGGAGACTTTTTCTTTGGTAATTGGAAAAGATAATAAATCGTACTCAGTTTAATTGCGAG
>JBGTFX010000058.1:0-6806 GCA_041747055.1 Balneolaceae bacterium | reverse complement strand
TTACCGTGGGAAGCTTTTTTTGAATCTTTAAACAACTCATTTGGAGTTCGCGGACTGTTTATGTTGGGGCTATTTTTTCTAAATGTTGCAGCAGCCTTTTTAATTGCGTCCTGGTTCTATAAACACCGATCATCTTTTTTTAAACATTCAGCAACCGCTTTTCTCGTTCTCTCCATCTTTTTTCTGTTCTCGGGAGGATATGTTGATTATCTAAACGATCGTTTCGGAACAGGAGTAATGGTAGAAGACCGAACTCAGGTATACGAAAATCCCGACCCAGAATCCGTAACTGTAAGTACAGCATTTGAAGGGTACCGGCTGCAAATAGATCATCACAAAAGCAGTGAAACTGAAGGTTGGCATTACATTCGGCTGGAGAATGGCCTTTATGGATGGATTAACACAGAAACGATTCGCTTTTTTTAGACCGCCATTTAACTAAAACTCCGCTGAAACTTCGTTAAACAAAAAGGATAATATTCTGTCGGATTATTCATAAGTTACGTCCTTTTTCATGTAAATCTTCGTTGAAAAGACCACAGTGGCCAGAGACAGAAAACAAAGTCAAAAACTAATTTCAATAATTGTTGCAACTGTTGCAGCCGGAATACCTATATCAACAAGTTCGGCACATCAGCTTAACTTTTTGGATCCTTCGTTTTTGATTCTATGGGTCTGTTTTGGGGTGGTTGGTTCATTTGGCATGTTTCTCTATTTCAGTCTAAATATACGCGATATTATTGGCACGTTTACACTGGGATATATGCTTGCTGTAATCATTCGATTTGTTGCAGATATCCTAATTAACAATATCAGCCACAGCAATTTAACCGTATCTCTTGCAGTTTCGATCATTGCAGGAGCAACTGCCGGCTGGTTGGGAACAATGTTATGGACATTGATAAGAAGAAAACGGTAATACTGGTTTTTTAACAAATCATTCTAATATTCCTTGTGAACTTATTTAAAGTCATATATATCTTATTAGGTCTTCTTTTTCTCCCCGTTTATTTAACGGCAAGTACTAATGATCGATCGCCAAAACTGCTGTTGATACATTTAGACGCCGTCACCTATTATGTTTTGATGGATGAAATAAAAGCGGGTAACCTGCCTAATATTAAACGCATTTTTAAAGATGAAGACTTACTGGAAAAAGCGATTACCTATTACCCCAGTAAAACGCCCTTTGTAATTTCTAATATCAGAAATGCAACTAAAAGTGATTCGGGAGAATTAGTTGCATGGGAAATTCCGGCCTACGATTATGCCAAAGAAATCCGCTTTCAGGATTCTTTCTTAAAAATGGCTATGAGTAAATTTCGTCTTGCAAGAGCAAATTTAATATATGGGCTACCCATTTTTAGTGGTCTCGCCGATCTGGCGCTTATGAATACACTCGATCTTTTCGATGAATATCCTGTTCAGGAATTTTATTGGTATAAAGCCGACACTTTTGGCCACTTTAAAGGCGAAGAAGAATATGTTGAAAAAATACGTCAATTCGATGAGCGTATTGGGAAATACATCGCACAACTTGATGATGATATCAACATCATAATTTATGCCGATCATGGTATGATATTTGGTAAAGGAGTAGAAATTGAAGAAACAATTCTGGAGAATTTCTCCGATGAAGTCAACACTTTTTCCTATCCCACTATTTTTTTAAAAGATAAAAATAATAGTGAAAAAGTAGCCCAACAATTAGTAAAGGAAACAGAATTGGATTTCGCCTTTTTTCTAAAAAATAACTTTTCCGTAAAAGGATTTTTTGAGGAAAGCATACTCTTTTTTGATTTTGAAGATGGCAGGGTTCGGTATACACATGAAGGGCATGATCCATTTCATTACTATGAGAATGGATATAATGGTGAATATTTGACCGCCAACGAGTGGTTGACTTTTAGTATCGACATGGAGTATCCGGCAACACCTGTTAAAGTATATGCCTATTTAAATAATCCGCACTCGGGTGATATTGTTACTTCTTTTAACAGTTTTAAATACAGCCAAACTTCTTATAGCAAGGAGGGAAATCATGGTGGATTTACATCCACAGAAGTAATCGTTCCTATTTTGGTTCGAGGACCCGATGTGAGTCATATTGGGAAATTTGACAAACTCTGGCTTCAGGATTTATTTGAGGAAATTGAGGTATTTACCTTTAACCAAAAGCCGAACAGAGATCCCCATTACATTTCATCCCGATACAGTGTAAGTAAAGACAATACCCGGATCTCAACAGCCATTTCCCCCACTTACCGCTATCGTCTTGGAGCCGATTTAGAGCTCGACTCTTTTGCAGGAAACACTCTCAATATCCGGCAGGCATGGGGAAAGTTTGATGCTTACCGGTCCTATCTCGCCCGACTGTGGTTTGGTGCCGGACTCGATTTCAGTGGTGAATCCGCAGAAGTAATGGCAATGGTAAAGCATGAATTTCGATATCGACAACTATCTACCCGTACAACCTTAACAACTTCAGGCAATAACCGCTTCACTATTGGGTACGATCTGTCGAATTATTTCGCCCTGGAACTCACTAACTTTACAGATGTAGGCTTCCGGTTCAACATTTAATTCCCCTCCTTGTAGTACAAGCCCCCACGTTACATTCAGATTTCACCTTATATCTGAATATTTGAAGATTCCATATCCTAATAGCAGATAATACATCAAAGGACTTAATCCCACTGATATGGAAAATTTACAATCTGCTCAAAAAGTGAACACCCCCTTCTCTGAACTGGAACTTCATCTGTTTAAACAGTTGATCATAGAAAAAATAGATCAAGCCAATGAAGAGATTGAATTTTTGCTAAACAGCATACATGAAACCCGGGATTCTGAAAGCTCTGACGCCTCCTCAGGACAACATCACCCTGCTGATTTGGGAAGCAACCATGCCATGATCCAGCTCAACTACAGTCTCATTGAGAGGACACGAAAATTTGTTAAGCAGCTGATGCGAGCGCTCCAGCGAATTGAAAATGGCACCTATGGAGTTTGTAAAGTTACGGGAAAACCCATAGCAAAAGGACGTTTGATGGCAGCTCCGCATACACAGCACAGTATTGAGGCAAAACTAGCAAGATTGAATAACTAAAGCGGATAACATCATGAAATTACCACCCAAAAAATCCCCCACTGAAAAGCACACGAAAAATGAGCTGCTAAAACTTGCTGATGATCTTTCGAAAGGGAAGTATAAAAAGGAGAGTCAGAAGAGGAACCGGATATTACAAATGATTGCCAATGAACTAAAAGAATCTTTGGAGAGTCCGCCATAATTTTTTTTCATACGTGATTTATTGAGAAAAAGGCCCTCTTTGTGTGAAAGCAAGAGGGCTTTTATGGCTTGATGTTTCCAAAACAATTATAAATATCCATCCTTTTTCCAGTGGCGCCCGCCTAATTGTTGGTCTATTTCCCGCCACCCCGGCATAAACCGATCCATCAATCCATAAAACTTCGGAGAATGTTGCCGTTCTAAAATATGGGTCATTTCGTGCACGACTATATATTCTAAAAATTCGGGGCTGCGCTTTGCCAAGTCCAGGCTCAACCAAATTCGTTTTGCCTTTACATTGCAGGTTCCCCATCGGGTTTTCATCTTTTTTACCCCCCACTCTTTTACCTTCACGCCCATAATCGGCTCCCATTTCTCAATCAGTGGTGGTATCTCTTTTTTGATCTGCTCCCGATACCACTCTCTCAATATCCGCTCTTTTTTTTGCTGATCAGATTTCGGCCTTACAAACAAATCAATCCTGTTATTACCGTTCAATATCGCAGTTGGTGGTGCATTTTTTTCGATGATGTTCAGATCATACATTTCTCCCCACACAGAATGTTTTGCACCCATTTTAATAGGCTCAACAGGAACTCTTACCACCTCTTTTTGGGTGTTAAGATGCTTTCTTATCCACTGAACTTTAGATTTTGCAAAACGAAATATCTCCTGATCCCCCACCCACTTCGGACTCGAAATCCGTACCCGACCACTCGATCGATATACCACTACACGAAGATGCTTTACCCGTTTTTTTGTTACTTCTATCGGGATTCCTTCTATCGTAATTTGGGTTGATGTATTGCGCATCTCATTATTTATTCTATTGTAGTTCGAACGAGCATAATGTACGTTTGTAGTTCGAGGAATAAAATGAGAAAACCACCATTTAATTGCGACTTCAAAAAGGTTTCTATCATGGGGAAAAAACTGATCACCGATTTTTCGAACATTGCCAATCAGGAGTGGCGTATTGTAACTGATTTTGTTATGGGTGGAAAATCATCAAGCCGAATGCAGTTAAACGCAGAGGGAAATGCTGTTTTTTTTGGGGAGTTGTCCCTTGAAAAAAACGGCGGATTTGCTTCCGTAAAAAATCACGAGCCTCTTAACTTAGCCGGATTTTCAGCCATTGATTTGCGGGTGAAGGGTGATGGAAATCGCTACAGTTTTCGGCTCCGAACAGGGGAAGGAAGTGAAACTCATAAATGGTCTTATCAGGTAAAATTTGAGACTAAACCGGATGAATGGACAGATATCACACTGCCATTTTCTGATTTTGAAGCCACCTACCGCGGGTCAAAACCCGATGACGTGTCGCCACCCGATTTCTCATCGATTCGTCAGTTTGGATTTTTGATCAGCAATAAACAGGAAGGGCCGTTTAGGTTAGAGATTGAAAAGATTGAGGCCATCTGAAAAAGTCCCCCTAGAAGGGGGGCAAGCGAACGCAGTGAGCGGGGGGATGACCGGTTGTGATTTTGACTTGGCACTACGGATAAGACCTCCAAGGTTTTGGAAACCTTGGAGGTCTTAGTGCTAATTACTCTTCCACTGCGTATGATAAAATTCACCTCTCGGCCGATCAACTCGCTCATAGGTATGTGCACCAAAATAATCACGCTGTGCCTGAATTATATTTGCCGGGAGATTTTTGGACTGAAGTGTATAAAATTGGTTCAATGCTGAAGACATTGCCGGAATTGGAATTTTGGATCGGCCAGCAATTTCAACAATATTTTCGAGTCCGGATGCGGCGTTTTCAATTTCACTAAAGAATTTGTTGTGCTCTAAAAGGTGTGTCAGGTTAGAGTCGTAATTGAAAGCGGAAATCACATGTTCCAACATAGCCGAACGGATGATGCATCCACCCCTCCAGATTTTGGCTACTGACTCAAAATGGATATCCCAATCATTCTCTTTGGAAGCCGATTGTATCAGGAAAAATCCCTCCGCAAGCGTAATCATTCGGGCAGCGATCATCGCGCGTTCCAGGTCTTTTAGAATGGCTGATTGATCGAGTTGTTGATCTATGGATTTCTCAGATTGATTTTTTGAAATGCGTCCTCGTAAATCTTTAAATGCAGAGAAACTTCGGCTATAAACGGCAGCCGTAATCACCGGAAGCGGAACACCAAGTTCAAGCGCCGTAATTACGGTCCAGCGGCCCGTTCCTTTTTGTCCGGCTGCATCGAGAATTTTGTCTACCAACGGCTTCCCATCTTCATCAGATACAGAGAAAATATCTGCCGTAATTTCGGTCAGATATCCGTTTAATTTTCCGGTATTCCACTTTTGAAACGTCTTTGAAATTTCTGCTGCTTCCATTTTCAAAGCTTTACTCATGATCTGGGTAGATTCGGCAATAATCTGCATATCAGCGTATTCAATGCCGTTGTGCACCATTTTCACAAAATGACCTGATCCGCCATTTCCGATCCACTCGCAGCAGGGTGAATCATCAGAAGCTTTTGCAGCAATACTCTCCATCATCGGCTTGATGGTTTCCCATGCCTTTTCGGAACCACCCGGCATCATTGAGGGACCAAACCGGGCGCCTTCTTCACCGCCTGAAACACCCATTCCCACCAAGTGAATGCCATCTGACTTCAGCTCATTCACCCGACGCTCTGTATCTGTAAACAGTGAATTTCCACCATCAATAATTATGTCTCCCTCTTCAAGGTGAGGTTTAATCAACCCGATTACAGTATCCACTGCTTTCCCGGCACTCACCATCAGCAGGATCGTACGGGGTGATAATAGTGAGTTAGCAAATTCGTCAATAGTGTAACACCCTTTGACATTTTTGCCATCCGCTTTATCTGACAGAAAATTGCTTAAAATCTCTTTTTCGTCACCCTCCATCCGATTATAGACCGATACCTTTAACCCATTATCTTCAAGGTTTAAGGCCAGGCTCTGCCCCATCACACCAAGTCCAAAAACACCTATGTCTGATTTCTTCATATATTTTTTTCGCCCGGCTTATTCAACTTTTCCATTATCTCTTTAACAATTTCATTCGGTTTTTGATTGATCAGAACCATGACTGAACCCACCGGCTCTTCCAAATCCTGAAACTGAGAATCCAATAAATCAGCCGGCATATAATGTCCTTCTCTGCTCGATAGCCGATCTGCTATCAACTCCTTATCTCCTTTTAAATATACAAAGGTTACCGGGGTATCGGCCCCTAATAAAACATCTCTATAGGCTTGCTTCAGTGCGGAACACGCTAATACTCCTCCACCTTCCTGATTCATTCTCTTGATTAGATCCGCAAGAGTAATCAACCATGGGTGTCTGTCCTCATCATTCAAAGGTTTTCCCGATCGCATTTTCTCCACATTCGATTCAGAGTGAAAATCATCTGCATCAAAAAAAGGGAGCTCCAACTCCTCGGCCAAAAGCTTTCCAATGGATGTTTTTCCGCAGCCGGATACTCCCATAATGATGATGTTTTTCATATTGTCTTGAAACTCATTATTTATCTCACCTTCTATAAAAA
>JBGTFX010000057.1:0-7054 GCA_041747055.1 Balneolaceae bacterium | reverse complement strand
TTGACCGGAGAGTGACGCTGAGTTTCCGAATGGATAATTTACTGAATGAAAGATATAGAGATCATCTCAGCCGGATTGAAAACAGAGACGCACCCATGCCGGGACGAAACCTTAATGTGATGTTGCGCTGGGAATTTTGATTTCTAAACATCCTTGTTGCAATCAGCCCATGAGACTCCCTTGATTTAATTAAAGAATTACAAACGAAAAACAGATCTGACAAGTTAATATTATGTACTGAGCCGTTGATTTAAAAATTTGCTGAACCAAAATTTTGAATTCACTAATGATTTATTCTAAAGTCATCACTGTTTTTCTAACCGGGTTACTTTTGTTGATCTCTTGTGTAGATCTATCGAATGGAACGGATGATTTAGATTCGGTGCAGGATTATGAATGGCCCCGTGAAAATTATAGAACAATTTGGGGAAGCAGTACAGAAAATATTCTCGTAGGCGGATCTAATGGCACGGTGCTGTCATTCAGCGGATCTGACTGGTTCGAGATGGACTTTCCCTCCGAAGATGTGATCAACGGCATATGGGGTAATTCGGAAGATAATGTTGTAGCCGTAGGTGAACGCGGCTTGATCGCCCATTTTAATGGAGATGAGTGGAAACCGATTGATCTCAATATTTCTGTCCGCCTTTATGATGTATGGATGAGTGACGATGGTAAAACCTTTGCCTCCGGAGCCGGTGGGACTCTGATTATTTATGATGGCACGGAGTGGTCTGTAGTTGAAAGCCCGGTTAATGAAGACATTCGTGGGATCTATGGATTTACCACGGATAATGTGGTGGCAGTAACTTTGGAGGGTTCAATATTGCGATATAATGGTGAAGTCTGGGAGTTGGAAGAGAGTGGGTTGCCGGCGCTATTTAATGTTTGGGGATTATCCGAAGAGGCAATGTACGCAGTAGGCTCAGGAGGCGTGATTTTTGAGTTTAACGGCAACGAGTGGAGCGTTATGCAAGAACCGTTGGGGAAGGGGATATACGGAATATGGGGTACTTCACCTCAGAATCTGTTCGCTGTAGGACTAGACGGCACAGTTTTGGAATACAAGTCCGGTGTATGGCGACCTATTAGTAGTGTAGCAACTCAAAATTTAGTCGACGTTTGGGGAATTCGGGATCAGATTATTATCGCCGGAAATTTTGGCACTATTATTTTTCGATAGCTTCATTACTTTTACCGAGCTGCATTTTGTTGAATTCGTTGCCGGGCATTTTTTCAAATTATATATTATATCATGAACTGCCCTACTCAAAAAAATCAATATACCACAGAGTTCCTAGCGGAAACGGCACTGATTGATATTCATATTCACCGCAATTTTCTCCCGGACCAAGGGCCCCAAAATGTGTATCAGTGTGAAATTTGCGGAGAGTGGCACCTGACGAGCAAATCCCCAAAAAGAAATGCAAAACTACAAGAGATGATAGATTCCGGTGAGCTTAGGCGGATGCAGCGAGCGAGACAGTGGGAGTGAACTAGCTGTCTGTATACAACTTCTAATCGGACAATTTTACAATGAACTTATTTGTTTCTGAAACCTATATATTCATTAGATAAAGGATGTACTAACTACATCCTCAATCTAATGAATTAAAGATTTATATGATCCAATTCTTAAGAGTTGTAATCGTTGGTATTTTATTCATTCTCTTACAATTTCAGACTCTTGTTGCCTTCCAGACTACTGATCCACCATCAGAGAATCTTGAGCATCGTTTCGATTTACGCACTGTCTATTCTGATGTAAACATCACAGAACGTGATGGTTTAAATCAAACAAGCCGTACGTTTAACTTAAGAGCACGATATGGAATTGGTTATCATCTGAATGATAATTTCAGTTTCCGAGGCCGTGCTGCAATGCGATTGTCAAATAACCAAGGCAACTTCAGATTTTTGCTGGATGATCATACAGGAGGTAGTGGAACCTATCCCGCCGGAACGGCAACAGTGGATGAATTTTTGCTCAGGTGGCAGATTAAGCCGGAACTTAGAATTACAGCCGGCCGCTTTCAGGCACGTTTTCCTCTTGTAGGTTTTATACCAAAAGGTGTAGATCGTTATTATGCAGCTAATTTGGCCATCTCACACACGGATGGTTTGTGGGTTGAATGGGATGTGGACAGTAGCTGGCGGCTGCATTTAGTTGGCAGTCATAACAGCACTTCAGGCAGTTCACATGCAGCACGTTCTCCCCTGCGGTTTGATGAATCGGTTGCAGCACGATTTACAGGTTATATAAATCTACAGCACCGTAACAGAGATGACAGGTGGGCTCAACGTGAGCTGAGCGTTTCTGTAACGCCAAGGAATTTCTATCGTGACGGAGAACTAAAAGATCACGTTGCAATCTCAACTCGATGGATGTACCGTCCCAGTTTCACTATTTCAGGTGAAGAATATTTAATAGGAGGTGAATTGGGTTTTATCCCTGTTGCCCCAAAGCCCACAGACGCCGGGTTTCAAATTCAGGATGATCGGTTGCTGTTTAGTCGTTCGGCAATAGCCTGGCAATTTTCTGCCTATGTCAATAACATATTTGAACGGCACAGAATAGGAGTTTTATATGGACAGACTGATCCAAACTGGTTGATATCATCGAGCTTTGCGCCCAATGTTACAATGGCTGAGATTCGGTATCGCTATACGATTGCTTCCTGGATCAATTATGAATTCCGATTCCGTTTGAGGGATGAGATATACCGGCCTTTGGATGCAACTCAAACCCGTGAAATTTTTGATTTTTATACACGGTTCACGGTTAGCTTCTAAACTCACCTTTAATAGAGAAAGCTTTTATTTAGTTATAAATATCCTCTATATGAATGCGTTATAGAACGCTGAAATCTATTCAAAGGTTTCATTAACGAATAACAACTCATCAGTAAACGTTTGAAAATCGATCGATCATCTTTTCGTCAGTATTTGAAAATTCTGGCATATGTAAAACCTTACAAAACAAAGCTGATTATTGCATTGATCGCTTCGATTTTGGCAACGCTGGTATGGCTGGCAGTTCCACTTGGACTGCGCGAACTGCTTGATGCCGTGTTTGATGATGGCGATTTAGTTCTTTTAAACCAAGTTACGCTGGTGCTAATCGGACTGTTTATTTCCCAGGCACTTCTTGGATTTTGGGGCAGCTACTCGCTCGACTGGATTGGTGAAAAAATTGTGGCCGACCTGCGGAAGAATCTCTACGAACACCTTAACCGGCTTAGCCTCAAATTTTATTCGAATCAACGTCTTGGAGAAATTACATCACGTCTCACAAATGATGTCGCCGCCATTCGTGACGCCGTAACCGGATCACTTTCAGAAGGGCTCACACAAAGTATCAACCTGTTGGGTTCTGTTGTTTTGATGATCTACCTCAACTGGAGATTGAGCCTGATCATCTTCGTCACCGTACCGGTCATTACCATCGCGGTCAGATATTTTGGTCAGCTGATTAGAAAACTATCCCGCGAAGTTCAGGATCGTCTGGCTGATACCACCGCTATCGCCGAGGAAGCTCTTGGAGCCATTGAATCTGTCAAATCCTTTGCGCGGGAACCGTATGAAGTAGGCCGCTATAATATGGGTGTAGATACTCTGTTTGATACAGCCCGAAAACGAGTACTGTTCAGTAATCTGTTTTGGTCGTCAGTTGGCGTTGTGTTTATGAGCACAATGATCGTGATTTTCTGGTTTGGTGGAACTGAAGTACTGGCCGGCAGACTCACCGCCGGTGATTTGGTTGCGTTCATCTTTTTCGCCTTCAATATCGGACGATCGATGAGCGGTATGGCTAGAGTGTATACCGTTTTCAGTAGTGCAGTGGGTGCATCTGAACGGATTTTCGGTCTCCTTGAAGAGAAACCCGGAGTGGAAGATCACTCGGATGCAGTAGAGATGAGTGAGGTTGCAGGCGCGGTCTCGTTTGAAAACGTCTCCTTTCATTACGAGGACAATCAACCCGTACTTCGGGATATCAGCTTTTCGTGCAACCCTGGTGATATTGTAGCATTGGTTGGGCCCAGTGGCGCGGGAAAAACCACTCTTTTAAAACTGATTCCGCGCTTTTATGATGTACAGAAGGGAACCATTCGGTTTGATGGGGTAGATATTTCGAAAGTGACCCAACAGTCGCTTCGAAATCAGATAGCGGTCGTGCCACAGGATATTCAGCTATTTGGAAGCACAATTCGGGAAAACATTCGGTATGGTCGATTGGATGCTACTGATCAGGAAGTAGAAGAAGCGGCAACCTTTGCCCAAGCTCACGACTTCATTATGGCCCACCCGGATGGATATGATGCACTTGTCGGAGAACGGGGAATTAAACTCAGTGGAGGACAGCGTCAGCGGGTAGCAATTGCCCGGGCCATTTTAAAAGAGCCCAATATTTTACTGCTTGATGAAGCCACATCATCGCTCGATTCCGAATCGGAGGCCGCCGTACAAGTTGCGCTTAATCACCTGATGAAACGCTGCACCACATTTGTAATCTCACACCGATTATCGACCATTCAAAATGCGACTACCATTTTGGTGATGGACGAAGGACGTATTTCAGAACAGGGAACGCATCAACAATTACTGGATCAAAACGGACTCTACAGGCGGTTGTATGATATCCAATTTCACAAGGAAATGTATTCTATAGATGAATCGGAACTATAGATTCAAGAAAATCCTCTTCGAAACAGTTCTCTAAGCTCTACAATATAGATGGCCAAATCATCTCTCACCTCTTTCCCTTTGCTATACAATGGACCAAATGTTGCACTGTCGATGAGATTTTTATCTCTCATATCCTGCAATGCAGTCAACATTCTGTTAGCAGCGATTAAACCCCGTTTACAGTTGGCAATATTCCCGCCAAGACTCTCCATTTCAAATCCAAATCCGAAACCACCCGCAATTTTAGCCGATGGAATTGTAACGGAGCGGACAAAAGCTTTAACGGATTCATCATCAACATCTGCCAATCGTTCGTCAACGAATTTCAAAGAATCAATCGTGAAATCAAACGCTTTTCGATAAAGTGGCAGGTCTTCAAAATCATCAAATTCAGTAGGTTCATATCCTGTAATCAGTTTCCACTCATCACCTTCTTCAATTTCATCTAAATGTTCATCCAACCAGCTGCGGTTTTCTTCGCAGTCTGTTTCTGAAGACATGTGAAACCATCCCATTTCAATGGCAATAATTCTATCAAAATCAGGATGATCAGCATATTTTCTCGTTAAGTGTAAGTATTTCTCTGTTCGTTTATCAGACTCCTTCATGAACTCTTCCCATTGATGTTCATCCCAAATTTCCGGCTCTTTTTTGCTGTTTTCCATTTCTACAATTATAGTTTGTTTATCTGTATGAACTAAAAATCATAAAATCCTTACACTTTAAATGGAAATTTTAATCTAACTTGAATATTACTTGATTCAAGGAACCCCACAGACTATTATTTGCTTAAGCCTTAGATGGTTGCAAAAATAAATATCCCACTTTTTTGACGGATAACACACGCGATGCTTTTGGAACACTACCTTTAGGCACATTACTTCGCCAACAGGCTATTCCTGCCTCAATCGGAATTTTGGTAATGTCTATTTATGGAATTGTAGATACCATTTTTGTAGGGCTGTGGGTGGGTTCATTAGGGATAGGTGCCATCACCGTTGTCATGCCCATCACATTCCTGATTGCAAGTATTGGAATGGCTATTGGGATTGGCGGGTCATCAATTATATCAGGGTCGTTCGGGGAGGGGAAAGATGATAAAGCTTTTCGGGTATTTGGGAATCAGGTTGGACTCACACTCATTTTAGGAGCTTTCTTCGTTGTGGTTGGTTTTCTGTTTATGGATCAGGTGCTGAGCCTTTTTGGTGGCAGGGGTGATGTGGCAGATCCCGCTAAAGAATATTTCGAAATTGTGCTTATTGGTGTTCCGTTTCTTGCCTTTGCTATGATGAGCAACAATGTCATTCGAGCTGAGGGTTATCCTCGGATTGCTATGTTTGTCATTTTAATTCCCGCTGTTGTAAACATGATATTAGACCCGGTATTTATCGTTTGGCTGGATATGGGAATTGCAGGCGCCGCATGGGCAACCACAATTTCCTACATCTCAAGCGCCGGCTTTGCGGTTTGGTTTTTTGTGAAGGGCAAATCACAAATGAAATTTACCCGGGCAATCATAAAACCGGATACCGAGATTATCAGGGAAACCTTATCTCTTGGATCGGTTACTTTTGCAAGACAAGGAACCATCAGTGTATTGGCCATCGTGTTAAATAATTCCCTCTTTTATTATGGAGGAGAATTGGGACTGGCTATTTACGGTATCATCGGACGATTGATGATGTTTGCCAATTTTCCGGTATTGGGAATCACCCAAGGATTTATTCCCATTGTAGGCTACAATTTTGGAGCCGGTTTGATGAAGCGCGTAAGCAAAATCATCAAGCTGTCGATGGTCTCTGCTACAACAATTGCCTTCATGATTTTTTCAGGAATCATGATATTTACACCTCAAATCATCTCCGTTTTTACGAATGATTCAGAACTGATTCGTGAAACAGTTCCCGCACTAAGACTGGCATTTTTGGCTACTCCGTTAATCGCGATAAATCTTTTAGGCAGTGCCTATTTTCAGGCAATTGGACGGGCAAGACCGGCGCTGATTTTGGCTTTATCAAAACAAGGCTTTTTACTGATACCACTCATTTTTCTGCTTCCGTTGCAATTCGGCATAAATGGAATCTGGGTTGCTTTTCCAATTGCTGATCTGGGAGCAGCCATTATAACCGGGTACTATTTCAGATATGCGTATAAAAAAGAAAAAGGGGCAGCAGATCAAACCTGATAGATTTTAGTTCGATATTTAAATTATAGAAAAAGTCTCCCCTAATAGGGGAGATTTTGAGGGGTGTTTATGGGATTCATCATATTCTTATTAAACAACCCCTAAATCTATAACTCGAAATATTCGGCTTTGCTTCGCTCGACAGTAGAAGGATTTCACCATATAAACTATTCTCAAGACCCA
>JBGTFX010000056.1:0-4220 GCA_041747055.1 Balneolaceae bacterium | reverse complement strand
AATCAGTGGTTACGCCCTATTTATTTTGCAAATACCGTTGCCAGGGATAGTCAGTTAGGACTCGAAGACTATTTCCAGTTCGAAGGAAAATCGTTCAGGGTTGTTCCTAAGGAAAGAGAAACCGGACCCTTTGGTTTTATTGATCCCGAAGTACATGCAGAACGATTAGAAAATTTCGAATTCAATAAATGGAACAGTCCTACAGTTTATTTTGATGAAAATATTCGCAGAATGCTCAGTAACTATCGATATGGGTTCACGCAACTTGCTGACACATACATTCGGGAAAGCAACCTCGAGGAAGCAGCATATTGGCTGAAATTTGGGGAGGACAAAATTCCATTCAGAAAAATTGAAAATGACTGGCAACTTCCGGTTTTGTATGCTTACAGATACATGCAGGTAGAGGAAGACGAACGAGCTACAGAACTTTCAAGCTTTATTGCTGACCGACTTTTGCACGATTTGGAGTTCGACATTAAAGAACTTGATTCAATGGAGTATAGAATCGATGGATTGCGAGAAAGAGCATCCAGCGCACGAGCTGATGCACGCATGAACCGATCAAGAGATCTTCAAAGACGTGCAGAAAGGGTAATTCAGCAGCGCAATGAATTTATGAATGAAATCAGTTTTACCGTAAGCTTGTTGACCATTCTGCAAAACATTTATTACGAAACCGGTAATGATGTATTAGCAGAAGAGTTGAATATCGATGTCAGCCTAATTACTGATCGGCGTTTACGGCTTCCGGATAATGCAGAAGACAGTAAATCTGAGGTTTCGCGATTTGGACTGGGAATATAAACACACATTTAATCTTAACAGATCGGATTGTATATTAAGGAGTAATCTGAAACAACTGGAGATCAACGCTTTATGATCCACGAATTTACCACAGAAAATATTGATGCCATTGGCAAAGTTTTAGGTGCTAAACCTAAACAGTTAGGGAATGATGTGTTTCGCCTCGAGCTCGTAAATGAGGAAGAGCATCGAAAGCTGGCTCTTGAAATCCATCTCGGCTTGATGGTTGAAGACACTCAAATGAACATGGTGTCTGTCTATTCAGGAAACACATTTTTGCAGCTGCACAACTGTACCGCATTTATTGCAAGCGATATGCTGAACCAAGTCACCTTTTTTGGGAAACAAGGCGGCATGACCTCCGGTTTGATCATCGAAAAGGAAGCAGGCTGTAGTTTATATGCAAACGTGAGTGATTCCGTCTTAGCCGGTGATTTTACCCAGCTCCCTGAAGATATGATGATGTGCGGTGTAGCCCTTTCACTCACAGACTCCGATGGACTGGATGACTTTACCTTTGATGAAGATGAACTTTCCTGATCCATCAGACTTTTCCAACACCGAAAAACTGGAGGTGTTCAATCCCTCCGGCTTACCCCTTCCTTTCAATGAAGATGATATTCATTCAGCTCTGAATGAAATTGAAAAAAATGAAGAGGTCTCCTATCAATCTGTAGAAATCGTTTTTGTGGATGAACCCGGAATCGTGGAAATCAATCAAGAGCATTTACAACGAGATTACATTACCGATATCATTTCTTTTCGATATGATGAGGACCCATCAAACCAACACATTGAAGGGACCCTCTATTGCTGTGCACCCCGAATCTCGGAACAGAGCGGAGAGTTTGAAGCCCCGGAATCGACAGAATATTTACGCGTGATGATACACGGACTCATTCATTTGATTGGCTACAACGATCAAACCGAAGCAGACAAAAAACGCATGACAGAGCTGGAAAATCTCTATTTGGAAAAGATTTCTCAGGCGTGAGCTCCTCCCCTTATACCCTGTTGATTGTTGAATCCTCAGTGACAGCCCGCAGAATTCAACAGCTTGTTCCGTCGCACATTTTTGTAATTTCTACAGATGGCTTTATCTGGAAACCTGTTTTTGATTCACGAAAAAGAATTCTGAAGAAGCGTGCCATTCCCGAAAAACTGGATCTTAGAAAAGAGATTAAAAGTCAGGCCGCAATAGCATCAAAAATCATTATTGCCACCGACAGTGATCCATCCGGTGAATTTATCGCGTGGTCGCTGGCAAACTATCTGCCCGGGAAATCACTGATGAGAGGCTTTCTGCAATCCATCTCAAAAACCGGCATTCGAAACACCATTCAGAATGCGTTTCAGCTTGATGAAAATACGTTGCTTTTCAAACTTCAGAACAGATATTTGATTCAACAGTTCTGGAATCATCACATACCTCATCATTCCATGAAAGAGGCCGGAGTGATCGCGTTGCGAAACCATCAACGTTATTCTACTTTTATCTCAGAAAGTGGAGCCATTTTCAGAACCAATCAGCCCATTTCCTGTAAACCCGGCGAATGGTTGACTCTGCATACTTCGCCTGATAAAGTTGAGTATGTGACTAAAGAACCTGCCTCCACGTTTGATGTGGTGGCTGCTATTTACAGGGAATTAGCTTTATCAAGCTATTCTGAGGGTCAGGAACTATTGAATCAGCTGTTTCATAAAACGTATCCCGATGGAGGTGAAGGATTGATCAGCTATCCACGTACAGCCGCCAAGGCTTTCTTTCAATCGAGTTGGCAGCGTCTGCAAGACCAATGGGTCCATTTTGATTCTCTTGACACGTTTAAGCCCAATTTCATGCAATCCGTGATCGAAAGTAATGAGGCGCATGAAAGCATTCACCCATACGATCTAAGAATCACTCCTCAAATGGTTTCTAAACGTGTACAAAAGCCATTCAGTGACATCTACAAGATCATTTATGATGAAACCATCACCGCAATATCACAGCCCAAAAAGGCTGGATCAGTCTACTCTCTTGGAAAGCAACTATTCTACACTAATCAACTAATAACCGAACCCACAACAGAGGTTTTACCTGTGTTCACCATTTCCGAATGGGGACAACAGCTTTGTAGTTTGGGCGTTTTAAGGCCATCCGGGTTTGGGGCCTGGGTTGATGAGGCCGTTGATAAGGAGTTAATATCCATCAACAATGGATATATACATTCTAAAATGTTATCCCCGGCGGATATTCAAACTGCAGTTAACTTCAAATACCTTCTTGATGAGCTCAGAGCTGTATCTGATGTCCCAAACTTATCCGATGAAACCCTAAACGGTATATTTGCGTCTTAGTGATGAACTTTAAAAAATGAGATGAACAAACATTCTGACAAACCAACCCTGTATCAATCCGCACGAGACACAACCGGAATTTATTTAAAGAAACTTGGTGAAATTTTATCCAGACATGGAGGTTTAGATGATTTTATCACATCCCCTGCAAAAAAGTCTGTTCAAAAAGGACATTCGCCTCACCTAAGGATTCTCGTCTTTTTAAAACCTCTGCCCTGGATATTGGGGTTTTTGTTTCTATTCTCTTTCTACTGGGATTTCAACAGTTTAGGAACCACATTTTTTAACTATCCGCTTCAATTTGAAGGCCTTCTAAGAATCATCTGCGTAAGTGGCCTCATTGGATTTTTAACCAATTGGGCGGCAATCACCATGTTGTTTCGTCCGATGCATAAGCGCCCTCTGCTGGGTCAGGGATTGATTCCTGCCCATAAGGAGAGAATTGCCTATCGGCTTTCGTTTGCAGTTTCCGAGGATTTGATCAACCCGGACATCATTAAAGAGAAGCTTCAGAAATCGGATACCATCCGAAAATACCGCGAACGGGTAACAAATCATGTGACAGATGTTATAAACCGTGAGGAGTTCCGGGACGATATTAAACGCTGGATTTCGGACTATACCACAGAAGTGATTGCCGATCCAAATCTTCGAAGAAACATAGCCCAATCCATTGTACAAGAAATGGATAGCGCTCTTGAAAATCGATTATTTGAGAAAACCGCACTAAAGGCATATTCGCTAATCAGCGGCCGGCATATGCAGGGGATTGTTGAGGATGCCATCAAACAGTTGCCCAATTCTGTAGAAAAGCGAATGGATCGGGTTGATGAGTTTCTGGATCGTGCACCGGAAAAACTGTCCGGTCAGATAGAGAATATTGAAGCCATTGTTACTCAGCTTTTGCACCAAATGATCAACCAGCTGGATGTGCAAAATCTGGTGGAGCAAAACCTGAAATCATACGATGAAAACAAGCTGGAGCAAATGATTCGCGGAGCCACCAACGAGCAGCTCAAAACCATTCAATATCTCGGTGCAGTACTAGGCACTATTGGCGGACTGGTCATTTG
>JBGTFX010000055.1:0-2737 GCA_041747055.1 Balneolaceae bacterium | reverse complement strand
AGGTGTTGTATCGGGTGTTAAAGACATTATTCACCGAAACGAAGGGACGAATGGAGGTTAGTTTAGATAAGCGAATTAAATTTGTGCTCCATTGTACATTAGTGAGAAAATATTCCGGATTTTGGCTGATGTTCTCCCTGTCAGCTGTATAACTTCCTGTCCATTGATTTTCCAAACTTATTATATGTCTTCCAGGCCGAAAGGTAAATCTTGAACTGAACTTCTCTTTTGGAACTCCCGGCAGATCATTGCCATCAAGATCTCCACCGTTAAATGTTGCTTCAAGTACATTGGCCATCAACTGGACATCAAAAAAATCGTTTGGCGAAACTTGAATGGATGCTTCAAGTCCATAATGATCGGTTCTTCCTTCATTTCTAAAAAATACAGGGCCATCTGCCTCTGTCTGAAATGGCAACAGTAAATCCTGAACCTGCATCGCATAGATAGTGAAATCGTACTGAAGCCTGAGATTTTGATTGGTTCCTCTAATTCCTGTTTCAATCCCAATTGTTCTTTCAGGATTTACGTTTTGATTAAATCCATTTCCACCTTCGGGCCTGTTAACCAACTCCGTTGTTGTGGGAGATTGAAAAGAGGTACTGAAATTGGCAAACAGCTGGCTACTTTGTACCCGGTAGGTTATTCCTGCACTGGGATTTAGTGAAAAGAAATTACGAGATCCTTCTAATTCTGTTCCTATACCGTCTTCGCCTTCGAAAGAAATTCTGTCAGCCCGAAGTCCGGCGTTAAAATTTAATCTTTCCGTTAATGGAAGTGAAGCCCTTGTGAAAACTGCTTGATTTAGTACAGTCTCAGTTTGTTGTACAGACACGTCATCACCACGTTCCCCATTTACATTATCTGTTTCAAATCGGTCATCCCGCTGAAATTTCAGTTCTGAGCCCACATCTAAATCAAAGGGTAACTGATTAAAAGAATAGATAGCTTTTATGCCACCGGCCAATCGTTCGAGTCCTATAAATCCAAACGGTAAAGGATTTTGTAGATCGCGATATGTTCCATGGGTTGATATATCCAGAAATCCGGAATCTAATTCTCTTATAAATGAAGCACCAATCATAGCCTGGTCAAAGTTTTTTCCGGCTTGTGAATCCACAAAATTCTGGCGGGCTTGTGTAGGATTTTCTAGTGATGTTTCACTATTCAACGCACCGGGGTGTTGTGCTTTTGGCATCGTTGCATAATTGGCGATCAGCTTTAGGCGGCTTCTATCTCCCAATTGATGCTCACTGCCTATACTTGTCCTAAATAGCCGTGCAGCGCTATGGTCACGAAATCCTTCTGTATCAAAATAGGTCGCATAACCATATAGACGTGAATTTCCGATTTTTTCATTAAATCGTAGTTCTTGTTTGAGGGTATTGTACGATCCAACATAACCTCTGTATTGAAGCAAAGGTGCATCACTTTCGGGAACAGTAGACAAATAAAGAACCCCTCCGCTGGAATTTCCCCAGATGGTAGATGATGGTCCACGCAGCAACTCAACACGTTGTACCATTGCAGGGTCTATCATATTCATTATCGTCTGACCGTCAGCTACGGTTAAGGGTAAATCATCAAGCAGCACCTGAACTCCGCGAACTCCAAAAGGAGATCTCCAACCAAGGCCACGGATTGTCATCCGTTCCCCAAGAGCATAATTTTCCCTGTTGCTAATGGAAACTCCGGGCAGGGAAAAGGTTAATTCGTCCATTGTTGCTGCCGGGCGTGATGCAATATCAGCGGGATCGCGCAGGTAATAGCTTAACGCCATGGAAGCTTTACCAATGGTAATTGGTGAATAGGTAGCATTGATTACTACTTCATCCAAATCAGATCGAAGTGTATCGCTAACAGTTTGTGAAAAAACATTGGCAAAAATTAAGACAGAGAAAATGAATATGAGAACGATAACTTTTTTTAATAACATTCGTAGTGTGTGTTAGATTTATTTGCCGGAAAATAAGAATTGCATTAACGTAAACAATGATGTTTAGATTCACTAAATCAGTAAATCGACTTTTTTATTTACATTTTGAATGGCTGGCACTTGCTACAGGATTACTATTGATGGCACTGCTAACCCCGGGAAATTCGGGTACATCGTTATGTCCGCTCGATTATATTGGCTTTACGTTTTGCCCCGGTGAAGGATTAGGTAATTCCATCGCGTATTTTTTTAGAGGAGAGGTGATAAACTCCTTTTATGCCCACCCTGTAGGAATACCGGCTATATTTATTATAACCGGAAGAATATTTCATATCTTAAACAGAAATCGAATGCAACTTAAAAGGGGAACAAATGCCCAAAGTATTTGAACATTTTCCTGAATTGGAAGGAGAAGAAATGCGATATATATCAAAGGCAATTGAGGGCCTTGACGAGGAAAATTTCCGTCTGTTTAAATCTATGTATAAAGCAAGACGTAAAGATCCAATTCTAATTCTATTCCTCTCTGCATTGGGACTATTTGGTATTGCCGGAATCCATCGTTTTTTTGTGGGTCATATTGGTATGGGTATCCTTTATTTATTAACGGCGGGTTTATGTTTTATTGGAACCATAGTTGACTTGATCAACTATAAAAATTTTGGGTTTGAATACAATAGAAATCAAGCCCGGGAAATTTTAGAACAGTTAAATAGTTAATATGAGTACACCTCAACGAAAAGATTCTGAATCGCTTTTAAGAAAATATATTGAATCTGATAGTTTATTGGTTCACTGCCA
>JBGTFX010000054.1:0-21286 GCA_041747055.1 Balneolaceae bacterium | reverse complement strand
TTGATTGTCTCCAGATATGCTGAAAGAAACTGATTTTCGCTTGGATTTGATTCATGTATTGTAACTGTAGGAGCAATTGGTATAAAAAGTACTTCCAATGCTTCCCTCATCTCGAGATCACTCTGGACATCAACGATACTGTTTACTCCATGTACAGCGAGTTTATCCCAATCAATTTCTCTTGCCTCATCACTCGGGTGAAAATATTTTACGTGCCCATACAATTTCGCAAATGCTTTCAGATTCTCAATTTTTTGAGCCTCTCCACACGAACTTAAAAAAAAAAAAATAGTGGTATTATAAGTACTTTATTCATCATTCTATTTGATATTATCGTTTGGCAACTAAAAGTAGTTTGTTACTTGATCGGCTTAGACATTAACCGAAACTGAAGATATAAAAAGTATAACACGGAAAAACTCAATAACTGTAATTTACTGTCAAGTAGTAAGTGCTGATTAAGTGAATAAGCTTAAATGTAATATTTATTTGGACCGATTAAACTATTCGACTTTTCGACTTTTCGACTTTTAAAGGACATTCGTTTTAATGTCTCGTATTTCCCAATCGATAAGCCTTTCCCCATCATCCAAAAGACTTTTTTCATTTCTCGTTTTTCCGTCCATTGAAAGAGCTCTTTTTATGATATAATCTTTATGATCTTTGTTTAATTTTTCAAACCAATATGGATCAATGAAAACATTCTCAAAGTACTCTAACAAATTTCGAAATAAAGCGTGTTTTTTTTTCAAAAGAGGATAAATTATTGAATGATCGAATTAGTTTAGTACAATTTTTCTGGTTGCCGAGCCAACTAAATAGTGCAAATCCGTAGTCTTTAGAACATTCTAAATTGAAAGAGTAAATTTCAGGAGTTTCATGACTATATTTAATTGATCGAATGTCATTCCCATGAAAATCCATTTCTGGGGAGGTCGCCCCACAACTGACAATAGGTGTCTTACATTCGAACTCTATTAAATAATAGTAGATGTCACTAAAGTCATTAGTTTTTAATCTCTGGTCGTATTTAGATTTGAAATTTTTAAAATCATTAAGCCCATATTTTACTTGTTCTTCTTGATCTAAAATACTTTATACGTACGAGTTTTTCAATTGTATCACTTTTTCTGGCATCCTTTATTAAGTTAGATAAAAGTTCTAAATGAGATTTTTTTCCTCTTACTTCTCTTGAAATTGCCCTATAACTATATAAAAATATTTGATGTAGAGTAAATGCAAAATCTTCGTTTTCAATTGATTTAAAGAGCTCAGTGTCATGGTAATTGCAGAAGATATTTAAAGTAGAAGCATCACTTATTCCTATTTTTTTAAATTTCGGACTACCACCATTAATCAAATCCATCACATTGAAGTCAAGACTTATGACTTTCCCCTTTTTCGATATACTCCGAAGGGCGCCTTCCTTTTGAATTGTATGTGCATTTATATAATGATTACAATTCTCTTTAGAAGCATTCGGATGCATACACTCTTTGCTCGAATCTATTTTTTTTAAAACTTCTAAGAGCTCTTGTCTTTTCATAGCCTCATAAGTTGAGTTGAGTGGGTTGGAAATCAAATATTCTAACTCTATATACAGATCGATCGACCCATTATCCATCTTCTATAAAACACACCCACTTATTTTTGGTGATCCAGATTTGAAATTAAACCCTGTAAGCTGCTTTGAATTCATCTAACTCCAGCTTCACTTTGTCATCAATAAACTCATCCTCTGATAGTGGCTTAAAGAAATACTTCAAGTGTATTTAACTTCGTTCTTCTATATCAATTATCTTTTCTACAATCTCATTAATCTTTTCCACTAACTCATTAATTTTCTCTGTGTTATCATTACGAGAACTTTGTTTTAGTTTTTCTACTTTTTCCATAATTAATTATCCATTTATTAAATTTTACAGTTATTAACTGTTTTATGATAGACATAATGAGCAAGAGTTTGAACTATGAACTCAATTATATCAATTGCTTACACTTTTATTTAAATAGTTCACAACAATAATTTAATACAGTCAATACGTCTGAGTTTCGTTTTCCAACTCATTAATTTTGCTCCTGTCCACAAATCATACAGTATAAGAGATAACATCGGACATCATATTTTTGGCACTTCACTAAACCCATCAATTTGCAATATTTTGTCGTAATAAATTTCAGCGACCAAAGATATTGGGCATTCAAAATTGCGATGAAATTTTTTGATATTCCAATTGTCCTTTAAAGCTCTATCACCAAAAGATTGCATGCACTTCAAGAGATAATTGGGAGCATTAGCTATTGGCACATTATTTCTTGCAATACTACCAGCAGTATTATTCATTTGCGACCATATCACACAGCATATTTCTGCTACTGAAAAATCTTTCAATAAATGGCTAATTACCTGCGAAGCTCTTTCCTTCGGTTCATAACTGATTCCATGCTCACTCAAAACAAATACCAAATACTCCAACCCTTCATTAAGAGCTATTTTCTTCCAGACTTCCTCAGACTCAGTAAGCCAATGCTCAGGCCAATTAAATTTCTTCACTATTTCCATCAGCTCACCTAAGATCTTTCCAACTTCTTCCCCATTATTAGCAAATAACGGTCTCCAGCAAACATTAATCGGATGATACCTCAATCCATCTTCAGTAAGTTGAAAAAGGCTTATATCAGTGACTGGATCAATACCGATATACCCACAATCGTGTAAATACGAGACGACTTCATAATCAAAATATTTACTCGGCGTCAAAGGTTTGTCAAATCTATTGATTGCCATTATTGAAGTTATTTTCTCATTAGCACCACCCCGTAATAATGCCAATAGGTACAATACATCTACCAAAGGAATTTCATCAAAATCAATTGACCTTATAGGATCATTATTTAAGATTTTATCCACTTGTTCTCGCTTTTCTGCTGCTTTATGCAATCGAAGCCTTGTGCGTTCTTCTTCGAGTTTTGTTTTGCATTCAGCACACTTATATGGTCTCTCATTTTTAGAAACACTAAAACCTCGCCCAATATAGCCCCTAAGCTCAGTCCTTGAACTAATCTTATAAGATGCTGAACACACAACACATTTTGTATTTAGAGCTGTAATCCACGATCCTTTTGAAATTTTCAGAATCTCTTGTCGCCTCAAGCCCGACTCCTTCTGTAGATCTTTTACCTTAAAAACAAATTCTCCATCATCATTCAGAGCCCAGTAATCGTTAATCAATTTACGATCGCTCAAATACTCTTCTTCAATATTTATCTGAAACAAATTATTAACATCCATCATAGCGACTAATCTTTTTTATTTAACATATAATTAATTCATGGGAAAAAGTACTGTTACGATCGTGTCAAATCATTGATATATGACGCTTTAGCGACATACGTAAGGACTCCTTAAAGATACTGCAAAAAAATATTTTGATCTTCGTTTATTTACAGTAATCTTTTACTGCACTTAAACAAAGAATATATGGCAACTATAGATTACTATCTGAAAAAGAGGAAGAACAAAGAAAAACACCCGATATACCTACGGGTTGTTCATAGACGTGAATCCAACCTGATTCCTGTAAACATCAAAGTGCAGGAACAACATTGGAATAAGAATGGACAAGAGGTTCGGAAAAGCCACCCAAGACAAAAACAGATTAATGAATTTCTAACTCGCTACCGGGTCGAAATTGAAAGTGAAGTTTTCTATTGGGAAAAAAAGAATCCTCAGTTGCGCTCCTCCGACATTAAACAACGAATTTTACGGTACAACAAAACAGGGGGTAGCGATGCAATTCCAGAAATCGATTTCTTTGAATTTGCTGAAGATATCATTGATGGTTTTAAAAGAACTGGCAAACATAGAAGAAAGAGAAACTATAGGACGGTCATTAATAAGATTCAGGCTTTTTGGAAGAGTAAGAAGCTACACTTTTATGATGTTGATGTAACGTTTTTAAGAAAGTTTGAACTCTTTTTGGAGGAAGAGTATGAAAACAACCCCAACACCATTCAAAACAATATGAAGAAAATCCGGAAGATCTTTAATGATGCTATCGGAGAGAGAATTACCACAAAAGATCTTTATCCCTTTGATCGATATAAAATGCCCAGTAAGAAAGTCTATAAAACTAAACTTTCAGAAGAAGAAATATCTCAGTTCAATTCTGTAAAGACCAAGAAAGGAACCAGGCAATTTGACGCCCAAAACCTTTTTCTATTCGCTTATTATTGTTGGGGAATGCGATTTCGTGATATTCTGCAGCTTAAATGGAGAAATATCAGCAATAATCGCCTTGTCTATATTACATCTAAAACCTCAAAACACTTATCTCTTGTTTTACCAAAAGCCGCAATTGATATACTAAAACATTATAGGACTGAAGATCCCCCCAAATATAACAGCTTCGTTTTCCCTCTGTTTGATGATCGAGTCGATTATTCTGACAAAGAATTCTTCGAGGATCAGGTAGGCTCTAAAAACTCTTTAGTCAATCAACGGTTGTTAGAACTGCAGAAAAAAGCAAAAATTGAAAAAAGAATATCTTTTCACACCTCCCGTCATTCATTTGCGCAAGCTGCCCGGCGAAAAGGTGTTACAGTCGATGATCTTAAAGAATTAATGGGGCATTCATCCATCAAAACCACCGAAGACTATATAGAATCGCTTGGAGAAGAGCATCTTGACGATGTTGCTGCTGGAATTTTCGACTAACCAATAAAATCACCGATCACTATGAAGAAAACACACAAAATCACTGATGAACATATTAGAAGTTCATTTGGTGGATATTATAATTTTTACCCAACCCATAGCGAAAATATATACTACAAAGTGTTTGAAGATACTTGGAATGATTTAGCACATGATATTCGAATGTGTCAACTAAACAATAAACAGCTTATTTCCAGCGAATTATTAAACGCGGAAAGACAAATAAATCAGCTATTTGAACAAATGGCCATTGCTTATGATAGGCTATCAAAAAGGTTAGAAACACTAAAAACAAATATTAGCAAGTGTGACACACAAAAAGACCTCGATGTAAAACTAAAAAAGGCAAGTACAATGGTAGATCTATCAATTAGACTCTACTGCTCAGGCGCCTTCATTAAGAATGCATTCGAAATAATTAAAAATTATAAAGGCAACACATATTCAGAATCACTTGAAAAAATAAGCCAAGAGTTCGTTGGCATTGAAAAAATTATCAAACAAATTGCACTTATCCATGCTCAGCATACAGGCTTAAAAGAGGCTTTATCACACTATGATACATATGGACAACTACCTTACTTTGGTGACTCTAAAATAGACAAGCCTGAAACAAATGCTTTTTCGCATTCAAATCTTACCAACTGTACAGTCAAAGACCTTTTTAATATTGGTCACTCTCTACGAGAAGCAATCTGTATTCGTTTTCTAAGCCTAAATAAAAACTACCATCTACCACAGTATGATGCCTACTGCAAAATACAGATGGAACTTGAAGAGTCGAGACTTTTTATGGAAGACTTCCCTGCCGAGTCTAAAATTTTGGCCGACAGAGCGAGGAGACTTGAAAATAAACGGTATGAAGAGATACGCTTGATTAACAAGCATTTTACGGCACCCAGCGAGTAAGGTCACAATTTTTCATCCCATAACTTCAAAATGAACGTAAATAACAACTCAAAAAACGAGGTTCATTTTGAAGCACAATATAACCATACAATTCGACGAAGATTTACTACAAAACTTTGAAAATTTAATAAAAGAGACTGTCAAAGCTCAGCTCCCCCAGATGCGTGACAGCTTTCAGAAGGATTGGCTCTCTACGGAGGAAGTCATGGAAATGATGAATGTCTCAAGGCGGACTGTCCAAAATTACCGTGATGAAGGCAAGATTCCGTACACACAGGATGGACGGAAGATTCTCTACCCAAGAGAAGGTGTTGAAAAGTTTTTACGCGCTAACATGATAAAAGCTTACCGATAGGAGGAACCAATGAGTAGCAATTTAAATGCAGCATTAGATCTCGTTGATAAAGGATTTCACATCATTCCACTCCACACTCCTCAAGAAAATGAGGGGTGTTCCTGCGGTAAATCATGTGGAAGTCAAGGCAAACATCCACGCATCAGCAATTGGCCCAATAACGCCACCGTCGACCCTAACCAAGTTAGAGAGTGGTGGCGTAGTTGGCCAAACGCCAATATTGGCATTGTCTGCGGCATGCTATCAAATTTAGTTGTACTGGATGTAGATCCTCGTCACAATGGGAACGAGTCGCTTGATAATTTAGAAGAGAGGCTTGGTAATTTCACTCAAACCACAACCATTTTAACTGGAGGCGGTGGTAACCATTTCTATTACCGTTACCCCGGCAAAAGTAAGATCAAAAACAGTAATGGAAAACTTGGAGATGGGTTAGATATCAAAACTGACGGTGGATATGTCGTAGCCCCAGATAGTTTACATCAATCTGGACAAACCTATGAATGGTTAATCGGCCTTGAGGAGATAGTTCCATTTCCTGAATCACTTATTCAAGAATTAAACAAATCAAGCAGCAATCAAAAGAAAACAGACAAAAAACAAAGTCTAAGCTCCATCGATCCTATTCAAGAGGGCACACGAAATGATACTTTATTTGAATTTGGGGTGCTTTTACGGAAGAGGGGAGCTAATTCCATACAAATTGAGTCTGAATTACTGGAAATAAATGCTAAACGTTGCAAACCTCCCCTTGATGGCTCTGAAGTCCGATTGATATCTGGTAGCGCCAGCAGAGGACCGAACTCATCATCTACAAATGCTTTCTCAGAATCAACTGAATACGAATATGGACTATGGGACACGGAGTTTGGTAACGCTAATGAGTTTATTGAGCGGTATGCTGACGAAGTTTGCTATGACACCGATAGGAAATGTTGGCTGGTTTGGGATGGCATCCGGTGGAAGCGAGATCCAAACGAGTTAATTGTTACCGGTTATGCAAAAAAAATGATTGAGGAACTGTACGACGAAGCCTGTGAAATTGAAGATGAAGATCTTGCAAAGGAGAAGAAACGTCATGCAAAGAAATCAGCAAAAGGTACAAGCCTAAACGCTTTTTTAAACCTTGCCAAAACCGATAAACGATTAAAAGTAACAGGTAGTGAATTAGATCAATATCCACTAAGACTAACACTCGATAACCTCACCTATGATCTTAAAACCGGTCGAAAATTGAAACATAATCCAGACCTCTTCATTACCAAAAAACTACCATTCGCTTTTGATTCTAATGCCAAAGGAGTTCGCTGGAGGGAGTTTATCTTACAAATTATGGATGGTGATCAAGAGATGGCCAAATTCCTAAAACAAGCGGTAGGTTATTCTTTAACAGGACTCACTACCGAACAATGTTTGTTCTTTTTGTTTGGTAAGGGTAAAAACGGTAAGTCCACTTTTGTGGAAGTCATCATGCACATGCTTGGCGAATATGCCTGCAAAGGAGAATGTGAAATGATTATGGACCGAAACGGATTTGCAGGCATTCCTAATGATGTAGCCCGATTAAGTGGTCAACGCTTTGTACTTCTTTCAGAGGTGCAGGAAGGTAAAAAGCTTGATGAGGCTAAAGTTAAAAACCTTACTGGTGGTGATACCATTTCGGCTCGATTCCTCCGCCAGGAGTTCTTTGACTTCGCCCCTACTCACACACTTTGGCTATTTGGAAATCATAAACCTCTCATTCAAGGTACTGATGATGGAATATGGAGAAGATTACGATTGATCAAATTTGGTAGAACCTTTACCAAAAAAGAGCGCGATGGTGATTTGAAAGAAAAGCTGAAAAAAGACTTGCCTGGCGTCTTTAACTGGGCTCTTGAAGGCTTTGAAGAGTGGAAAGAAAACGGAAGGAAATTAATAGTCCCTGAGTCTGTAGAGCGAGAAACCTTAAAATATCGAGGGGAAATGGACATTCTATCCTTGTTCTTACAAGAAACTTGTGAGGAAGGGATCACCCATAGCTGCAGTAATAAAGAGCTTCGTCATACTTATGAGATGTGGTGTAATGATAACGGCATGTTTCCAATTACAAATAATAAGCTGAACCCAAAGTTAGAGGAAAAGGGCTTTAAAAAATACCATTCAAACGGACGAGTCCACTGGCGAGGCTTCAAGCCTAAGACTCATAGCGGTGTAGACGAAGTAGAGGGTGTAGAGCGTATTCAGCTTTAAGAAAATTTTCAATGGCAGTATTGGTCTACACCCTCTACTTGCTCTACTGATTCATTTAATTTTCATTCTAATTCCGAACAATGACGAACAATCAACATAGAAACTGCCTCGAGTGTGAGAAAGACATAGCAACAAAACGAAAAGATGCCAAGTACTGTGGGGATCGCTGCCGGATGAGGTATAAAAGAAGGCAGGAAAAGACGGTCTTAATCCACGAACTATGTAAACTTTGCGCTCAGATTCCGAACCATATGCTCAAAAACGATTCAGATCTACTGACTTTAAAGCTTTTTAACGCAACTAAAAAAGAACACGAATTTTTCTCCCTGAAGACGTTATTCTCGATGAATTTTAAAGAAATTCAGGAGTTAATTAACCGAAAAGAGTCAGAGTTAAAGATTTATTCAATGATAAATCCCTTTTTTAAAAAGTGATCGAAAAACGTTAGACGTTTACAGCTTCAAACGTCTAACGTTTCTTCTTAAGTGCCTTCATTACTGTCTGATCGTCATACCAATAGTGTTAGATAAACTATAATATACCACTGTTTGTTAGACGAACTTGCAAAAAAAACCTCGAAACGTCATACGTTTTGCCTATTACCGCAATTTGTTAAACGTTTTGGCCTTTAATTCGTCGGATCATTCTTATAACTAACTAAACCTTTCCAGCTTATGCTTCCTTCTTTGCCAGTCCGGTAAGATTTTGTTTAACAGTTGGTAGAACTTTTTATCATGATTCGGGTGTTTCGTATGACAAAGTTCATGAATTATAACATAATCGATGCAATACACCGGATGTTTAACCAAATCGGGATTGATTAACACTTTGCCGGATGGAGTATAGCTTCCCCAGCGTTTATCCATGCTATATAATTGAAGGACAGGTCGCGAAATGTCATACTTTTGAACAGTTTTCAGACAAACCTCCAACCGCTTGTTAAACCTTTCACCTGCTTTTTCTCTATACCATGCATCAAGTTGAGCCTTAACATGGCCTTTATCGTTTTTTTTGTTCGACGATATATAGAAGTACCCCCCTTTAAGTTTGACTGACTCTTCTTCACCGGGGTCAATCTGTTTAACTTTTAGACGATATTGACGGCCAAGGTACCGATGAGTCTCACCACTTACATATTCATCAGGTTCATCTAAAGTATCAAAGCGATTGAAATACCGTATTTGTTTAACAATCCACCTCCCGCGCTTACGAACTTTGTCGTATATCTTACTAATCTCTGCATCTTCAGGAGAAGTTACCCATACCGTTTGGTCCGGGTAGACAGCAATCTCTAACGATTTGCGGTTTGAGTAGGTAAGGTTAAACCGAATTGTGGTTGTGCCATACTAAATTGCCTGCTCGTTATCTAGAACTGAAGGTCTGCTTTGATTTGATGAGGGTTTCTGCAATGCGTTCGATGACATCAAAATCTCGTTTAAGGTCTAAATTTCTAAAAAGTTCAATTAAATAGTCTTCAATAGCTATAAACATTCTGTTTTTAACATCAGGATTAGTCTCCCAATCGACAATGGTTAGACCATCGACTATCTCGTCCATTTCCAATCCGGCATTTAGATAAAACTCTTCCCTTATTTCTTCATCTATCGGCATGTATTGATCTGCAAAATTCTCTTCAAGGGCATTTTTAACCGTATTGTAATAAGAACGAGCCAATGGCTTCTCTTTTAGCTCGTTAGGAGTTCCATCCCAGATGCCTTGCTGTACCCCTTGCTTAATTTGTTTAACCTTTTCGAGATATTCCTTCTCGGAAATGCGTTCACTTAGAAAACGTTGGATGGTTTCTTCTATCATATCCGAAAACTTCCTGTAAAGAGCCGGATCTTCATCCATACGCTCTTGTATCACCTTCTCTGTCTTACTGGCAATCTCATCAGCCTTAGAAGCATCTGATCGTTTCTCCTGTTCATCCTGTTGGGCATGAAATCTATCACTGAAAATGTCTACCGGCTCGATAATTTGACCTATACCTTCAGTTCCTACATAAGAATCGATCATCTTTTGTACCCGATCTTCATATTCTCTGTGGTCGATCGCCTCCCCATATCTAATTCTTACTGAACGGCGAAGGTTTTCAAAGAACTTCAGATCCTTTTTATATCTCACAATTTCATTTTCATCAATATAATCGAACAATTTGTCTGCAGTGAAGGCTGCCTGTAGTGTTCTGGCAAAATTGGAGAGCATTTCATAAAAATCATCTCTTCGATCTTGATGACGAAGAAACTGCTCCATCTCTTCATTATCATTGGTGTTTTCACACTCCTTAAATACGTCCCATAACTTTTGATGATGTATTGGTAAATTTTCAACCACTTCTTTTATTGGGGTTATAGTCCCTTCAAGATCTTTTTGATCAAATTTATCCAATGTAGAATAGGTATCCATTGCGTCAGTCAAAGTGGAAAGAATACCTACATAGTCAATTACAAAACCATAATCTTTCCCCTCAAAAAGTCGATTTACACGAGCAATTGCCTGAAGTAAATTATGTTCATCCAAGTAACGTGCCATGTATAAAACAGTGTTATTTGGTGCATCAAAGCCGGTTAACAGCTTATACACAACAATAATCAGTTCAACTTCTCTACTGTCCGACTTAAACAGATTGACTATACTCTTTTCATACGTTTCTTGATTCCCATACCGATCCATCATCTGTTTCCAGTAGATCTGTACCTCATCATTTGGATCGTCATACGTATCATCATGCCCTTCACGGGTATCAGGTGGAGAAATAATCAATTCAGCATTGATTTGTCCCCTCTCTTTAAAATATCGATAGTAACGTACAGCTGTCTTACGATCCGGAACCGCTAATTGGGCTTTATACTTAGTGCCGCTTAAATTTTTCAAGAAGTGATCTGTCACATCTTTGCTAATCTCTTCTATTACAAGTTGTGCAGTGAGCAACTTATTCAAAGTTGAATATCGCCTCTTGTAGTCAGACACCTGATCATCCGACATTCCTTCCATGTCACGTTCGAATTCCCGGTCCAGTTTCTCTTTCCAGGTATCTAATTTAGCCGCTCTTCCTTCATAGATGATTGGTACAACGGCTTTATCCTTCACAGCTTGATCCATAGAGTAGGAGTCGATGATACCGCCAAATTTTGCAGCAGTATTCTTTTCACTCTTCATTAGTGGGGTACCGGTAAACCCTATGTAACAAGCATTCGGTAATAACTTCCGCATCCGGGCATGCATCATCCCATATTGAGTGCGATGAGATTCATCAATTAACACAAAAATGTTACGAGAGCTGTCTTTAAACGTTTTCTGGTTTAATGCAGCATTAAACTTATTAATGATGGTGGATATGTTTTCAACTCCGGGATCTTGAATTAACTCGGCCAAGTGTTTACCGGTTTTCGCCTGCTTTATCTCTTTACCACAGCTTTTAAACGTTTTTGTTAGCTGATCGTCTAAATCCGTTCGATCTGTTACCAATAATATTCTATGAGGAGAAATATCCTTTGTAACAGCTAAATTCTTCGACATAAAAATCATCGTGATTGATTTCCCACTCCCCTGTGTATGCCAAATCACCCCGCCTTTTCGAATTCCCTCGCTATCTGTTTGATGAACTCGATTAATCATCCGTTTAACGCCAAAATACTGCTGATATCGAGCAATTTTCCGCGTGTTATTATCAAATACAGTGAAATTACGTGTAAGCTCAAGTAGCCTGCTTGGCCTACAAAGACTATATAGGTTAAGATCCTGTTTCGTGGGCTTTCTGGTTATACCTTCACTTTGAGGTGTCTCAAAATAGTGTGACCGCAACCTTGCATTCCACGCTTTTTCACTATCTGGTTTTGCAATTAAGGATACAACCTTTTTCTCTATCTGCTCCTCTTCTCTCCATATGGACCAAAACTTTTTACTTGTATCGGTAGCCGCATACGAAAGCTCATTTACGCTTGAAGCAATAAGCATTTGAGTGAAGTGGAAAAAACCGGGGACCTCATTTTTATTCTGGTTGCGCAGATGTTGAGAAATGGCTTCATCAAGAGCATTTTTCTTATCTCTTCGCTTATTCTCGATGGCCACAAAGGGAATACCATTTACGAACAGCACGATATCTATCCGTCGAATCTTTTGCTTCCCCTTGATCTCAAACTCATCTGTTACATGAAAGATATTGTTAGAAGGATTTTCCCAGTCTATATAGTGGAAAGGAAAACTCTTTTTATCACCCTTTATCACCTGTTCATAACTCTTACCCAATGTTAGCAGGTCATATATCTTCTCATTGGTATTAACTAATCCTTCATCCGGCTGTTGCTGAAGATCGTAAGCCGCTCTGCTAATAGCCGGTTGAGGAAAGGGAAGAGTTTCCCCTTTGTATTCGATTCTGTTGATCTTGGATAGCTGATCTTCCAATATATCCGTAAGCACAAACCGGGTGAGCAGTCCATCCCGCATTTCCAGTGCTTTATCGGGTGAAAGATAGGTATAGCCCATCTGTTGTAGTAAACGTAGAGCTGGAAGCTGAGAATCTTTGTCTTCTAAGTATCTAGATGTTTTAGACATTTCTATAGATTAGTTCCAAATAATGAGCAGCTATTTATTCGTATCACTCTTCGGAGGCCTTACTGGTTTCCTTCCTTTACCTTGCCCCGGAGGTGCAGGTCTTGTGGATGGTTTTTGTATTTCTTTCTGTTCTTTTGCCATAATTCTATAGATTAGAGGTTACGAATATTGAAATACTAATTACGCCATAAGCGAATAAAACAAGTGAAGTTGGATTTAAGAAATTCAGCCACTTTGTATAAAACCCGCCGGGGTCAAAGCCGTCAAAATCTTCACCTGCATCCAATTCATTAATTGCCCGGCGAAAAGCCAATGTACTTAGGTAATAGGATGTAAGGCTGCATACAATACTCGACCCCCAGGCTAACCAACTCGCAATCAACCATCCGACCAATACTGGTTCTCCAGTTATGAAATTGGAAACAAATGCGAATGTAACCGCAAAGGAACCACCAGATAGCTTGATCAATGTTTTATCAAGTTCATCCTGTGCGTGCTGTTCGGACTTGATGTAATCCTGGCGGTATTTTTCATTTAATTCCATTAATTATGTGATAGTAAAATTCAAAACAATATCACGCAAAGATGTTTGAGGGTACTTCTCAGTAATTTCAATTCTTTGTTTTTCGAAAAAACCTTTAGCCTCTTCAATTGAAAACTTTGGGGTATCACCGTATCTATAATCTTCATTATTATCCCATTTATCACATAAAAACCAGGCAACTAAATAAATACCTGTGTTTATGCCTTTCCCTTTCAAGTACCTTTTAACCAATTGTTTTTCAAAAGACGTTTTCAAATCTTTATGCCAACAACCTTTTATCTCAATTATCAATTTTATAGCACTAAACTTTTTTTGATTCGGAATAAAGGCTGTCACATGAATATCTGTTTTATTTCCTTTTTGAACTTCTACCTCACGATTCAATACTATTCCCTTTTTTAATAATTCTTCATTCAAATAATTCTTTATTCGATCTGATATAAAATTTTCGTCTTTCGGCAAAAAGAAAGGCTTATCATTCCAAAACACAATCGCTTCTGATTGTTCTTGATCTTGAAGTATTTTCTCGAATTCAAATAATTTTTCACTTATTATTTGGAGCAGATCCTGTTCATTTCTAATAATTCGACTTCTTTCATCATTAGCTAATTTTAAAAGATTTTCAGGCTCAATCGGTTGCCAATTTTCTCTTCTATATATCTCTTTAGCTTCTTCATAACTTATTTTTAACCACTGTTTATTTGGAAAGGCAGCAACTACATTTAACATCTGGTTACACGCTTCTTCCGTACCGCGAGCTACAAGATTATTCAGAGCGTATCTTCTATAATCTGAAATTCTCATTTTATTGGTAACAGTTCTAACACCTTCAGTGAATTTATATGCAGGGTAATTCTTTTCAAGCCAGATATATAATTTTGCTAATTGTTTTTCACCCAAACTTTGAAAAAGCTCTTGCTGGTGTCTTTCCGATAATGCAATCTTTGTGATTATCTGGTGTGATAAATCTGAACTCGTTTCAAATTCAGACCAAAATAATTGAAAAAAATCATCAGGAGAATACCTTGAGATTAAATGCGCATCCCTCACAAATTCATCCTCACTTTCTCTATCAAGGTTTACCTTGATGTACTCCAAAACCTTTAAATATCCGATCTCTAACAATTTTTCTTTAATTGTCTCTTTTGCTTTCGGCTTGAGTTCATCATCATCTAATAACTTGTACAATGATTCTGCAAGATCACCTTTTATTATTGAATCGATATTTCGCGTTATAAAAATTAAACCGTTATTCTTATCGTTTTCCGATCTTATTAACGTTTCAATAAAATCAATTACTTTTTCGGGGAATTTTTGATAGTAAATTTTTAAAAGATTTTGACCTGTATTAATACCGTCGCTTAATTCAAAATACAAGAAAGGTTTTAACCATTTTTCCCAAATCGAATCTGGAATGTTGTTATAACCACCAGGACGATAGATGCTTAACAACCGGTGTGCCCGAAAAGCCGATCTGGATCTGAAATCATTAATCCAATCCTCATCTGCCGGTTCAGCTTCATTTATATAATCTTCCGCGTGATGTAATATCTCTTTTTTGAGCTCATCATCAGCAGAAATCCAACCCGGATATTTCTCAACAGTAAAGTCTAAATGTTTATTATAGTATTGAACCTCTGGTTCTAAACTTAACGCTAAATCAAGTTCACAAAATGCATCTATATCTCCCTTTTTCAGCTCATCTAATCTTAGCTTAATAAGCTGTTGAGGTGAAATTTCTTTCCTACTTTTTATATTTCTGTTACTCCAAACTTCTTCATGCTCTTCGCGTGCTTTTTTACCTTCTTCAGAATGGATATCTATCGGAGTAAGCCTATGCTTAAAAGCATCCTGAATTGAGTTGTTTTTTTTATTTGATAATATCTTATCAATATGCTCAACATTATCAGGATTGAATGTCCAGCTTAATATCTCTGACCAAAGCTTTCCTTCTTTCTCATTTTTTGAATTCAAAATATGATTTAAGACCCAATCGAAATCTTCACTAACAACTAAGCTTTGTCTGTATCTCCTTAATTTATAGGCGAATTCCAAATTGACTTCATCACTAAACATTGAAACTATTTTCTCTACAATTTTTCTTCTTGCTTCAGGATACTCCAAAAACTCTGCATATGACTGTTCGGATAAAGTAGCGTCAAAAAGTCTGTAGTGCTTTTGTATTTTTTTAAAGATATATCTTGACAAACTTTTCTTGATTTCACCCTCATTGATTTTTTTTATTCCTTCCAGAATTATATTGTCAAAAAAGTCAGCACTATCCCGATTTGGAAAACTTTTTTCAGGGAAATTATTTGCAGCCCAATCGAGCAGGACAACCAAATCAATAGATTTTGAATGTTTTAAAATGTGATAGGTTGAATTTTTCAGAATTTCATCTTTTAAAACCCCACAACGATCTAAAATTTCTGTTATTTGTTTTGATTGAATTAAAGTAGGGTATAAGCATTTAATCGCTTTCGAAACCAAGCGATATTCATTTTCAGCAGTGCTCTCCAGTAGTGGTTGTAATTTTCCCAATTCAGATGGATCTGTTTCAAGATCCGATAAAACTTCTAAGGCATATGCCCTCAGGTCCAACATTTCTTTTGGATCAAGAGCGAGCTTTATAAGATCAGAAGCTAAAGCATTTATCTTGATAGCATCGACAATATCCAAAACAACCTTTTTAGTATGAGCCCCTTTATCAGGTCTTGAAAATTCTGTTTTTAATAAAGTCTGAATACCCTCAAATTCAAGATTCTTTAAAAACTTAAAATACTGATGATAGCTTGGTGCCCTGTTCCTTTCAGAAATTTTCCCTATCAAAGATCGAATCAGCGGCTCAAGCTTTTCTTTACGGTTTATATCGATACTACTTTTTAACAGTAAAAAAGGATCAACTTCTATCAACTTCATGAAGTATTCATCATTCATTAATGCGAGCCACATTGACACTTCTTTCAGTTGTGGAATAACACCTTTTGAAACTCTGTCTTCATGTAACAGAATACTCTCTATTTGAGTTATTTTAAATTGATTCCTCATCAAATATCTTGCAGTAAGATATTCTGCAAACGTTTGATGGGGCAAAGTGTACCTTCCCCCTCCAAAAGGCTTAAACAGGGACGTGTGAATTACTTCTTCAATCTTTTGTTGGGTGATATTTATTTCTTCACCAGTATCAGACATAATTTCTACACCGGTGTCAATATCATCAACAAGGAGTTCTATATTAGTTATCGCCTGAATTGATCCTGTATTTAAATTTGCAAAATTACAGAGTATTAAGCCTGCAGCAATTCTCTCCGCAACCACCAATCTTTGAGACAGTGTCAATTTGCTTTCAAAACCTGCTTCTTTCCGATCTTTTGTATCCTCCAGTAAATGCAGGCATCCCATTTCATATACCTCATTTATACTTTCTGAAATCTTCCCATTATCGTGATATTCCCGAATTAACATGTTAAGTGTAATCGGCCGTGAGGCTAATGCCCCTAATTCTTTATCATAAACGGCACTAAAAAAATCTGTATCATTAAGATCATGTTCTCTTGCAGCCAATTTAACATCTTCGCTTCTTAGGGGGGCCAGCTCTACTGTTTTTATTAAATCTCCGGTATATAGTGATGTAAGTTCATCTTGAAAATCATTTGGCAAATCTGAAGTTCTGCATGTAATTCTTAAAAACACCTGACCATGCTTTTTAAGTGTTTTTATAACATCTATAACTCCATATGAAATTTTCTTAGCCTCCAGTAGTGCTTCATCAAGTCCATCAAGATATATTGATAATGGTTCGTTACTATTTTCAATCCATTGTGAAACTGTACTATCGTTAAGAACTGTTTGTTTAAAATCACTTTTACTTTCAAAGCTTCTAAGAATAAAGGAAACCGTATGGTGTTTTTTGCCCGTCTCATTTGATATAAGCCTATCAAGTTCTGTGGTTTTACCTATTCCAGGTTCACCAAGTAATAAAAGACAATTCTCTTTAATCAAATCATCAGAAGTAGAGACCTTTTCTTCAAAATAATAGTGAAACCATTCTGAATCGGGATCTCTAAGCAGACCATTTTCATCCAATGGCATATCTTTTCCTAATTCATGCCAAAACCTCTTGTATGGTATATTTTTGAACGTCATCTTATCAATCTTGCTTTGTATTAACCCTCACATTCCCAGTTATCAACTTCTGCATCAATCCTTTCTTTTGGATGATGAATAGAGCTTTAATCTTTTCAATTGCTTTAATCTCCGTATCAATTGTTGTAAACACAGATTCAATCTTGTCTATTTCTTCTTCGTCAGTGGGAATATTTATTTTCAAGTTTTTTACGTCACTACTATTTATTGCTGGATAGTTTGATCCTACTGTTAAAGCATGCAATTGACTGGAAATGTGATCACTGTACAAATAATGATATAGGTATTTGATGTTGAAGTTCTTTTTAGGAGATAATACTGCAAAACCGGTTGAGGCAATCATGTCTTGATGGTTTTTTTTTGCCATTGCAAAGGCTTGAAGATTAGGTCGGACGGTTGCCATCAAAATATCGCCTTCAGACACAATTCGTTTTGCTCTGGATGGGGCATTTTTATAATCGTAGTATTCTAACTCTATACTTATTATTCCATTTTTAATATCTGATAATGAAATGTATTGAAAGCTGAAATTGGGTGAAGTTTTACTATTGAGAGATTTAGCATCAATCTTTACTACATCTTTAAACCGTGATTCTACCCACTCTCCTTCAAACTCTGGAAACCTAACCTTACCGGAGAGCAGCCGCTGCATGAGGCCTTTCTTATACCGCTTCTTGGCTTTGATGAGCTTTTGTACTTTAGATATGGCTTCGTCCCAGTATGACAGTATGTTTATTAACTCTTCCTGCTCTTTTTCAGGGGGAATTGGAAAAAAGACTTGCTCTAAGTCTGATTGCCCAATATTTACTCTAACCGCCCCTTGCCCCTTGCCTATGATTTGTCGTCTGACAAATTCTGATTGGAATCCATATACAGAAAATTTCGGTGAGAGTTCTTTGGTTTTAGGTCTACCTCTAATAACAAATCCACCAAAAACGGCCTCCTTTTCATCATCATATAATGCAGTCATTCCGATTTCTTCCTGCACTTCCGATGTCCTATTGAACAGAACATCACCTTTCTCCAATAGGTTTTTCTCTTTTTGCTTGTCGGAAAGGCTTACTGATCCAATAATATTGTCATGACTGATATATGTATTCCTAAAAACATCCATGACATTAACAAACTTTACACCTGTGCCATAAGCTTCTTTGCCTGCATTAACTCCGTTTTTAAATTCATATAGCTCGCCCAGTTTTTTAATCTCCCATTCTTTAGGAAGCCATTCTAATTTTGTTTTTTCGTAGCCCTGTTTGATGTCGGTATTTATTTCTTTTTCAGTCATTAAGTGCTCTTAAAAGTTCTATGCAGTTCAAACATCACATTTGCCGTCTGGAAAACTACTCGGCGAGCGTCTTCCCATTTTATAGAATCACCTTCTTTTTGCCCGGCATGTTCCTGTCGCTGTACCAGATCGCAAACAGTTCCCCAAAATGGTAAAAGAGCATCTAAGAATGCCGTGACAGTTTTTCCGGATTCAGTGCTTTTTGTTTCTATTATCTCACGCAATCTCTTTACTGTCGATGCTTTTGGTTCTTCAGAGGATTTGTCCAACACCTGTTCATAAAGTGTATCCGCAAATTCCTGCATCGCTTCACGGCAGTAGTGGCCAACGGCAGAGAAGTTTTTACTACTGTCACTGCTCCAAAGTAATTCCTCTGCTTGTTTTAATTTTTGGTATGCATCAGAATGATTATCCTTAAATCCCTCAAATTCAAAATAACGGAAAACCTCCTTCTCAATTCGTTCAACAGGTTTTCCCTGTTGTTTCACCAGCCAGTCATAATATTGATACCCAACAGGAGAAATGGTATATCTTTTACTCCCACGGCTTCCATAATCCATATTTAGCAATCCGGAATATGCCAATGCATCTGGATCACCGTATGCATAACCAGTAATTTCCCCTTTGGGCATAATTAAACATGTCCCATCAATGGAATTTGCTTCGATCATTGGACTTCTACTTTTACGAGGCACACTCCGTACATTTTCAACCATTCGGATGAACAGATTTTCTTGCTCCGGTTCCAATATGATTTGGTCAAAATTCATTCTTTCTTTTTTTCTTCTCTATCTGTTTCAGCTCTTTTAAAGTTTCTTCATCTGCCTGTTGAACTTCCAATACCTTCCTTTTTTTGTCAAAATCATCATAACGCTCTCTTGCAAGTCTTTTAGCAACCGATGCCTTTAGGCTACCTGCGTGATCCAAAATTTCCCGTGCATTAAATTCCAGAAATGCGTCCAAACGGTCCTCCCAGTCTTTCATCTGCATCACCTTTCGGCGCTTAGCCTGGTCTTCAGCATAATCAAGATACATAGTGACAATCCGGTTAAGATCAGAAATCTCATCTTTGTTGAGGTAGTTCTTTGCAGTGTCGATATCCTGCTTTCTTACTTTATCTCCTTTCCAGGAAGTTAATCCCATATTAGGCTTATCAGGATCAGCACGACCTGAAATCAATTCTGCTGCCGTTTTCCCTGTAATCGCCCAAAGCATCTTGTTCTGCACTTTTTTAAAGAACAATTGAGCGTCATTTGATTTTGGATCATAATCAGCACTCAATGCATAAATATCTTTAATTTTTTGATAGAACCGTTTTTCTGAGGCCCGTATATCCCGAATGCGTTCAAGAAGCTCATCAAAATAGTCCCAGCCCCCCGGGTCTTTCAGCCGCTCATCGTTCATTACAAAGCCTTTTACAAGATATTCGCGGAGCGTAGTTGTCGCCCACCTTCTAAATTGTGTGCCGCGCTCAGAACGCACACGATACCCCACTGCAAGGATTACATCCAGATTATAGTGCTTCATGTTGTACTGTTTGCCGTCACCAGCAGTTGTCAAGTATTCCTTGACAACTGAATCAGGAGCCAATTCTCCCTCGTCAAATATATTATTTATATGGAGACTGATATTTTGTTTGGTTGATTGAAACAGTTCAGCCATTTCAAGTTGTGTTAGCCACGCTGTATCCTCAGCAATTTTTAACTGGACCTCAACTTGATCATCGGGTGTCGTGTAAACGATAAATTCGCCCGGCGGCCGCTTCTCACTCATTATAGCACCTCCAACTCGTTCAAATATTCACTCATTTTATTGCGAACAGATGTCAATTCCCCTTCCAGTTCTTCAATTTCTTCCTGTACTTCTTTTATATCTACATCATCCTCCGGCTCAAACGTATCTACATAGCGGGGAATATTCAGATTGTAGTCATTCTCATTCAATTCACCAGGAGAGGCCACATACGAATACTTGTCTACCTCTTCAAAAGCTTCGAAGGTCTCAAAAATCTTGTTAATGTCTTCTTCCCGTAGCTTGTTTTGACGCGTTCCTTTTTCAAAGCCTTTGCTTGCATCAATAAAAAGCACCTCTTCCTTTTCTTTAGCTTTGTTAAAAATCATAATAGCTGCTGGTATACCTGTCCCAAAGAAGAGATTTTCAGGTAGACCAACCACCGCTTCCAACAGATTCTCTTTAATCAACGCTTCTCGTATGCGCCCTTCGGCTCCACTTCGGAATAGAACTCCATGTGGTACAATAACACCTACCTTCCCTTTCTTATCGTTGGCCGTCTCAATCATGTGCTGGATAAATGCATAGTCTGCACGGCTTTTAGGAGGTATACCCCGCTCGTAGCGATTATATTTATCATTTTCAGCTTCGTCCTTACCCCACTTGTCTAAACTGAAAGGAGGATTTGCTACCACGATATCAAACTTCATCAGTTCATCATTTTCTACAAGGTCTGGATTATTCAGCGTATCACACCACCGAATATCAGCAGCATCCATGCCGTGGAGAAACATGTTCATTTTGCAAAGTGCC
>JBGTFX010000053.1:0-17497 GCA_041747055.1 Balneolaceae bacterium | reverse complement strand
AATCATGCTGTAATGAAAGCCTGTCTCTTTATGATTTCGGGGAATTTGAGGATGAAAGAAGGCCACACTGATATAAGTTTGTTTGATGATAGCTATCGTAAAAAATATCCATGGACTATGGCTTCGTTTACTATTGCCGCCATTTCAATGGTAGGACTGCCGCCATTAGCAGGATTTTTTAGTAAATGGTATCTTGCGTTGGGAACCATAGATAATGGCAACTGGCTATTTCTCGCCGTTATTTTGATCAGTTCACTGCTCAATGCTGTTTACTTCTTTAGAATTTTAGAAAAAGTATATATGAAGAATCCATCAAGCGGACAGAAAGATCCGGCTGATGGAGTCAGAAATGAAGTGTCATTCAGTATGTTGGCACCTACAACTATACTTGCTGTTTCGTTGATCGTCATTGGATTCATCAACGCCGTAATTGTAGGTATACTGTTCGACATTTTTCCCCTTTAAACTAAATTTTCAATAATCACTCACGATTGATGGATTTATCTATCGTTCCCTTATTAGCGATTCTGGTCTCCCTTTTTGCGGTGCCGTTTATTTTGTTGAGTTCAAAAAAACCCAATCTTCGGGAAACGTGGACTATCCTCGCCGGACTCATCAAATTCGGTTTGGTATTATCGCTCCTTCCCTCTGCCCTTCGTGGAGAAAGTGTTGAGATTCATTTATTGGATCTTGCACCGGGGCTACCATTAGCTCTGAACGCAGATCCATTTGGGGTTTTCTTTGCTATCATTGCCTCCGGACTGTGGATTTTCACATCATTCTATTCAATCGGTTATATGCGAGGTGCCGGCGAAGGAAAACAAACTCGGTATTTCGCTAGTTTTGCGGTCTGTTTGTCAGCAACGATCGGGATTGCATTTTCAGCAAACCTGCTTACGTTTATTCTCTTTTACGAAATCTTAACCCTGGCCACCTACCCTCTCGTTATTCATAATGAGAGCGAAACAGCCATAAATGCCGGCCGTAAATACCTTGCCTTCACACTAACCGCCGGACTCCTGCTTATTGCCGCTGCAGGTATGGTTTACATCTATACCGGAACGCTGGATTTTACTCCGGGCGGTGTTTTTACTGAAGTGAATCTACCTCAGCATGTAATGCTTATCATCTTCATTCTGTTTCTGGCAGGTGTAGGTGTAAAAGCCGGAATCATGCCACTTCATGGCTGGTTGCCTGCTGCCATGGCTGCCCCTACTCCTGTTAGCGCGTTATTACACGCTGTTGCAGTTGTTAAATCCGGTGTATTTGCAGTTATTCGAGTTGTGGGGTTTGTTTTCGGCACAGATGTAATGAGTACATATGGACTTAATGATATTATCATAGTACTTGCAGGAGCGACAATTCTTATTGCGTCACTTTTAGCCTTTGCTCAGGATAATTTAAAACGTCGGCTTGCCTACTCAACCGTAGGTCACCTCTCTTACATCGTGTTAGGAGTTGCGTTGATCACGCCTCTGGGAATGACAGGTGGAATTCTGCACATTGCGGCACATGCAACTATGAAAATTACCCTCTTCTTCTGTGCCGGAGCTATTTATGTAAACCTTCACCGAACAGAAATAAGTAACCTGAATGGTATTGCCAAAGTTATGCCATGGACAATGGGTGCATTCGCAGTCGGGTCCATGGGCTTGGCCGGTATCCCTCCTATTAACGGATTCTTTAGTAAATGGCATCTTATTGCCGGTTCATTTGAAGGGGACATGCTCGTACCGGTATTTGTCCTGGTATTGAGTGGTATATTAAATGCAGGATATTTTTTCCCAATTCTTCACAGAGCATATTTCAAAAAAGGAGTTGGTCTTGAGAAATATGGAGAAGCATCACCTTTCATGGTAGTGCCTTTGGTATCAACGGCAATACTCTCTGTCCTTTTTGGATTTTTCCCGAACCTGTTTTTTAATTTCTTTGACCTTGCCGTTCAAATTAGTTCATCACTTTTTAATACAGGAGCACCATGAAAAACTGGCACTGGATAATTTTTGGAATTCTGTTGGTATTATCCCTGGTCTTGGAATTTACACTCCTGGCTGATTACGATAGCCATTGGTGGAATGCCATTCCTGCATTTTATGCAATTTTCGGTTTTGTTTGCTGTATAGTCATTATTTATGTGGCAAAATTTATCGCTAAAAATATTGTTAACCGCGACATTCACTACTATGATTGAGTTTCTGACAATTCCCGGAGTCATTCTCATTATCGGGGCTTTTTTATTACCCCTGCTGCCGGAAAAACTGCGTAGTACCGTTTTTTTAATTTTCCCATTGGCAGCCCTTGCATTCGTGGTTTCCCGACCTGAAGGATATTCCTTAACCGGAATGATCGGCAACTATGAGTTGATATTAATGCAGGTAGATTCCCTCAGCAGGATATTCGGGATTATCTTTTCCATAACTGCTTTTGTCGCCGGAGTTTATGCATGGCATATTAAAGATTTAGGCCAGCAAACTAATGCATTAATATACGCAGGAAGTGCCCTTGGTGTGACGTATGCCGGTGATCTTTTCACTCTTCTCGTTTATTGGGAGCTCATGGCTGTAAGTTCTACCTGGTTGGTATGGGCAAATAGAAATGAAGCCTCAGATAAAGCCGGTACAAGATATTTAATTTATCATGTGTTAGGCGGCGGACTACTACTGGCAGGTATAATTTTTCATTACTTTGAGACCGGCTCACTTGCCGTTGCTGAAATATCTCAAGCATATACAATAGGTAATGTTCTGATGTTAATCGGGGTTTGTATAAATGCAGCGGTTATTCCACTTCATACATGGCTTGCGGATGCTTATCCAAAAGCAACGATTACAGGCGCTGTATTTATGAGTGCATTTACCACAAAATCTGCCGTCTACGTTCTTATCCGAGTATTTCCGGGCTGGGACTTATTGATCTGGTTTGGCGCCGCTATGGCAATTTATGGTGTTATTTACGCTGTAATCTGCAAAGACATTCGTGAAATTCTAGCCTACCACATTATCAGTCAGGTTGGCTTTATGGTATGTGGTATTGGAATTGGAACAGAAATGGCATTAAATGGAGCCACTGCTCACGCTTACAGCCATATTTTATATAAATCACTGCTATTTATGAGTACCGGAGCAGTTTTATATGCAACAGGAACATCTAAACTAGTTAATTTGGGTGGACTAGCTAAAAAAATGCCCTATACTCTAGTTCTTTATCTAATTGGTGGATTTTCTATCTCAGGAATACCTCTCTTCAATGGATTTATTAGTAAATCCATTACTATTTCTGCAGCAGGTTTCGCACATAATGAAGCTGCGATGCTTCTGCTTTTGCTTGCTTCGGTCGGTACTTTTTTAAGTGTTGGTTTAAAACTTCCCTATTACACATGGTTCAGTAAAGAGAACTCCGATCTTGAAGTAAAGAAACTACCTGTTAACATGTATATAGGAATGGGGATCGCCGCATTTGCCTGTATATTCTATGGAATTTTTCCGAATACATTATACGCACTGCTACCTTACGAATTAGATTACAACCCATTCACAGTTTACCATTTTGTAGAAGCTACTCAAATAAGTCTGATGACTTTTGCCGGTTTCTGGTTAATGAGAAAGAAACTTGCAGGGGAATTAATCGTTGCATTGGACGTTGATTGGTTCTATCGTAAAGCTACACCTGCACTAAGAAATGTATTTGTTACTAGAGTTGACAAATTATACGATAAAGCAGAAGACGGAATATTAGCAACTGCAAACTTCTTAAGTTCACAGTTTAAAAATCCAATGCAGTGGCTTAACCCATTTGGTAGCGACAAAAATGAAGCCAAAAAATACAGCCCCGGCATGGAAGTGGTTATGAGCTTTATCATGTTCTCATTTCTTATCTTTTCTTTATTTTACCTCCTGTAATATCAAAGAGCTGCTTCATGCCAGCTCTTATGATTTCAGGGAATTAGTCCCGGCCGGATACCCTACTCACCAATCTAATTAAACCACACTTATATGCATTACCTATTGATTTATGAACTTGTAGATGATTACATCGATCGAAGAGCTGAATTTCGAGACGAGCATTTGTCACTTGCTTGGGAATCACATACACAGGGAAATTTAGTGTTGGGTGGAGCTTTAAATGATCCTGCTGATAGTGCTATATTGTTGTTCAAAGGAGATTCACCGAAAGCGGCAGAGGAGTTCGCAATGAATGATCCTTACGTGAAGCATAATCTTGTTAAGAAATGGAGAGTAAGACCCTGGACTACAGTTGTTGGAAAAGACGCTTCAACTCCTGTAAAACCAAACGGCTTATAAACCCGGATCCAGGGGGCTTGATGGAATTTGATCATTAATGACGAAACCGGAATAATTACTATACTTCCGATTTCGCTTAAAGTTTTACCAGCGTAGTAGATTAACTTTCGTAATATCAACTGAGAGATTGTTTCTAAAGATCGCTATGATGATAGCTAACCCAACTACTGCTTCGGCTGCCGCAACCGACAGAGAAAAGAATACAAGGATCTGACCGCTTATATCCCCATGGTAGGCACTGAAAGAAATCAGCGATAAGTTTACAGCATTCAGCATAAGCTCTACACACATGAAAATTACAATAGCATTACGGCGAATAAGTACACCAATTATTCCAATGGTGAACAGAATTGCACTTAGAGCGAGATACCAATCAATACCGATCATTCAGAGTCACCTGTTATTTTAACTTTATATTGGGCAATCATTAATGCACCAACTACTGCTGCAGTCAAAAGAATGGCCGTCATTTCGAAAGCGAATAAATAATCTGTATAAAAAACTTCGGCTATCGCTTCCACAGTTCCTACACGAATCATTTCTGATGAAATTTCCGGAAGCATTTCAGTGACACCACCCAGACTATATAGGATTTGTCCAAAAATTACCACACCCAACAAGAAAGCCATAAGGTACTTTAGCCTGAACTTGTCAAAAAGATTTTCCTCTTCATCAATATTCAATAGCATGATAACAAATAAGAACAGCACCATAATTGCGCCTGCATAAACAAGTATCTGTATAAGTGCAAGGAATTGTGCTTGCAGTAACAGATAGATTCCAGCAATTGACACCAAATTTAAAACGAGTAAAAGGGCACTGTTAACTGTGTTTTTATTCAAGATCATGCCCAAAGCAGTGGCAATGGCTAGAACAGCAAGTAATACAAAAGCGTAAGTTTCCATGCAGAGAGTTTTTTGTTAAGGCTATGAAGGTAGCCAAATTTAAAAATGGCTTCAACTTAATTGATTCAGTTTTTTGATAATTTTCTTAATTCTACTCTGAAAATTAAAAATACTGTTAATTCAGCTGCAAAATGTGTGGATAATAGTATGTAATAATAACAGGTAATTATGGGAAACAACTTCAGAATCAATAAATGCATCTTCTATTCTCTAAAATATCAGACAGGAATAATACTATGTTAAAAGAATATAGTATTCGTACTATAAATCTGTTAATTTTGTCAGATTGTTTAGGTTTACAAGCTATAATTATTAATTAAACTGTTAGTGCGATGAATTCATCTGTTGATATGCAAGCTTTGTCGGAAAAAATTGAGCGTCATAGTGCCTTTATTAATGACATTTACAACGAATTAGGAAAAGTTATAGTTGGTCAAAAATATATGATTGAACGACTAATGATCGGTTTACTTTCTGATGGACATGTTCTTCTCGAAGGTGTACCCGGCCTAGCAAAAACATTGACGGTATCATCCCTTTCGCAAGCCATTAACACCAAATTTCAAAGAATTCAATTTACCCCCGACCTTCTACCTGCCGATCTAATAGGAACCTTAATTTACAATCAAAAAGAAGCGGATTTTACAGTTAAAAAAGGCCCTATTTTTTCAAACATTATTTTGGCTGATGAAATAAATCGTTCGCCTGCGAAAGTACAAAGTGCATTACTTGAAGCAATGCAGGAAAAGCAGGTAACCATTGGCGACACTACTTTTCAGCTGGATAAGCCTTTCCTTGTTTTAGCAACTCAAAATCCTGTAGAACAAGAAGGAACTTATCCTCTTCCGGAAGCCCAGGTAGATCGCTTTATGCTTAAACTTAAAGTAGGGTATCCTTCGGAATCAGAGGAACTTGAAATTATGCGGAGAATGGCCAAAACAGGAGAAAAAACAAAAATAAACCCGATTATCGATTCTAAAACTATTCTTGAAGCACGTAAAGTAGTAAATGAAATTTATACAGATGAAAAAGTAGAGAAATATATTATTGATCTGATATTTGCAACAAGATCACCCGAAAATTATAATTTAGGCGAGCTCAAAGATTTAATTAGTTTTGGTGGCTCCCCCCGTGCATCAATTAATCTGAATTTAGCTACTCGCGCCCATGCATTTATGGAACATCGAGCCTACGTAACACCTGAAGATGTACGCTTTATAGCCATGGATGTACTAAGGCATCGTATAATTCCAACCTTTGAAGCTGAAGCCGAAAACATTACCCCCGAAGACATCATTTCCAAAATATTATCTACGGTTCCGGTGCCTTAAAAAAATAACTTCTGATACAAATATTATTCTTCATGATATAGCCTTTAATCATATTATGAAGAATATTTACTTATAGAAATAAATAAAGGATAGAATTAATTCCCAAAAACATGGCTATTGGTAAGTAAGTGTTTATATAAACATCTTTTTTTTAGTTCAATATTGAATAGAAAGTGATTATAAATTATTCATATTTTTTTGCATATAAACATATTTATTAGTTCATTAATTTATTAGTTCATAAGTTTGTATTCTGAAGTAAACAATGTAAACAACATGAAAATAAAGTTAGTACCACGAGATAAAGTTAAAGTATCCAGAAAAAGCATTTCTAAATACAAGTCATTGAAAGATGCGCTTTTAAAACTTGAACCTGGTGGAAACGCTTTACAGGTTAAGTTTCAAAGTGATAAAGATTTAGTTTCTTATAGAAACATTGTTTATTCCTATAACAGAGAAAGAAATCAAAAAATTAAAAGTAGTGCTGATACGGTTAAAAGTATTCTCTTCTTCTATATTGAATGAATATAGAAGTCATAGTTCTATGTGATGACATATTAGCCATACATTTACAACTGAATTAAAATTATTTATATATAAAAAAAAGGGCTTCTGATTAAAAATCAGAAGCCCTTTGTATTTCCTAAAGATGTGAATTAATATTTATTTTTTAGATTCAGCATCTTTTTTATCCTTTTCAGCAAGTTTTTCAGCTAATCCGGAAACTTCACCAAGTGTAGGTGTTCCTGTTTCCATTTTCCCACTGTCTGCTTTCTTTTCTTTCTTTGCCTTACTTGGTTTCTTCTTTTTGTCGCTTTCAATCTGAGAAATTTCGATTGAGTTATTTGATTCATCAAACTCAACAACAAATCCAGCAAGCTTATCACCTTCTTTAAAGACTTCTTTTAAATCTTCTGCCGGCTCTTCGACTTTATCACCTGGTAAGAATGCTTCTGCGCCTAAAGGCAATTTAACAAAGATGCCTTTATCAGTAATCTTTGTCACTTCTCCTTCTACCTTGGTTCCAAGGCCATACTCTTCAGCATATTTTTCCCAAGGATTGTCCTGAACTTGTTTGTGCCCAAGTGTAATTCTTCGGTTGTCAAAATCCACGGCCAGGATAACCACTTCTAATTCCTGTCCTTTGTCTACAGCTTCATTAGGATGTTCTATTTTCTCAGTCCAACTAAGGTCTGATACGTGAACTAACCCATCAATTCCGGGCTCAAGCTCTACAAATACACCAAAGTTGGTAAGGTTTCGAACTTCTCCTTTATGCTTCGATCCAACAGGATATCTTTCAAGAAGATCTTCCCATGGGTCTTTTTCAAGCTGCTTAACACCAAGTGAAATTTTCTTCTCATCTTCGTTAATGTTCAGAACAACACATTCGATAATGTCATCTTTTTGAACCAACTGTGATGGATGCTTAATATGCTGCGTCCAGGACATTTCACTAATGTGAATCAATCCTTCTACACCTTTTTCAAGCTCAATAAATGCTCCGTAATCGGCGATAGAAACCACACGTCCCTGAACCCGAAGGTTATCAGGATATTTGGTTTGAATATTTGTCCATGGATGAGGCTGTAGTTGTTTCAACCCAAGAGAAACTCGTTTCGATTTCTCATCGAAGTCGATAACAGCTACGTTTAATCTTTGATCCAGTTTTACAATTTCATCAGGATGATCTACACGTCCCCATGAGAGGTCTGTAATGTGAAGCAACCCATCTACACCACCAAGATCAATAAAGACTCCAAAGTCCGTGATGTTTTTCACGATACCTTCAAGTACCTGGCCTGATTCAATAGTTTCAAGAATTTCTTCTCGTTGCTCTTCAAGATCTGATTCGATAAGAGCTCTGTGAGATACCACCACGTTTTCGGCCTGCATGTTGAGCTTAACAACCTGGAATTCCATGGTTTTACCAACATAGGCATCGAAGTCGCGAACTGGGCGGACATCAATTTGCGATCCGGGAAGGAACGCGTCGATTCCAAACACATCCACAACCATACCACCTTTAATTCTTCGCTGTATATAACCTTCAATAACTTCACCGGTTTCATGGGCTTGTTCAAGATTTTCCCATGCCTGCAGAATATCTGCTTTACGTCGGGATAAAATGAGCTGACCTTCATGATCTTCTACTCTGTCAAGGAATACTTCTACTTCGTCTCCTGCTTTTAAATTCTCCAGAACTTTATTTGAGAATTCGTTTACAGGAACAATTCCTTCAGATTTAAAACCGATATCAACAATTACATATTTTTCATCTACAGAGACTACAAGTCCTGTTACAATTTCTTTCTCTTCAATTTCACTTAAAGTGTCTTCATACATTCCCTCCCACTCATGAAATTCTTCATCTGTATAATCTTCTGATGCTGCTTCAAGTTGATCGAACGTAAATGTTTCTCCTTCTACATCACCGGAAAAAGACATTACTGCAACTTCTTCAGCTTTTTTACTCTCTTCGTTTTCTGCAACTTCTTCCGAAGTTGACTCTTCAACTACAGCTTCCTCAGCTACAGCAGTTTCTTCTGTTTCTTCGTTATTGGTTTTGTTTTTTGAATCTTCTGACATCTAATTTTTGTTAAAATTGCCATCCCTTAAATAGGGAGGATTATAGTTTAAGTTTTAGTTCAGTTTAAGTTTCTCATTTATGATAGTCGACATTTCGTCAACCTGTTCCTTAAAAGTTTTACCGGATGTATTTATTAAAATAGCATCATCTGCTTTTTTTAAAGGATCTGATTTGCGGTTCTGATCTGTATAATCCCGCTTTTTCAAATTCTCAAACACATCTTCATAAGTAACGTCTTTTTGATCTGATTTAATTTCATCAAACCGACGCTTGGCCCGATCTTCAATGGACGCATCCATATAGAACTTTAAATCAGCATCAGGAAAGACTGCTGTACCTAAATCGCGGCCATCTGCTATATAAGCATCTTCCTTAACAAGCTCTCGCATAATTTTATTTGCAAAGGAGCGGGCATTTGGAAAAGATGCAATCTCGCTCACATGATTTGAAACTGCAGCAGTTCTAATTTTACCCGTTACATCAACATCGTTAACTGTAACTTTAAACTGGCCACCGCTATATGCTACATGCAAGCGTACATCCATCAAATTTTTAAAGAACATTTGTTTATCGGGTTTACCCGACTCAATCCAGGTATAAGTTAACGCTCTGTATAGAGCTCCCGAATCAAGGAAATTGATATCGAGACGATTAGCTAATGCTTTTGCAGTTGAACTTTTCCCGGACCCTGCCGGCCCATCTATAACAATAATCATTTAGAGACTGGTTAAAATAATTTTTTTAATCGTAACATTCAATCTATTCTTGTTACTTATATTTAATACCCTTAATTTTACGGGCTATAAAATAACGAGTATTAAACTGTAATAACTAATTTCTTATGCCACAGCATAAATCTGCAATTAAAAGACTTCGTCAAAGCATAAAAAGAAACGAACATAATAAGAGCCGTCGCTCTAAAATGAGAACACTCATTAAAAAAGTTATGTCTGCAACTGATAAAGAAACGGCCGAAAAGCATTTAAATGAAGCCATTAGCTTTATAGATAGAAATGCAGTTAAAGGAATTCTTCATAAAAATACTGCTGCCAGAAAGAAGTCGCAATTAAGAAAGCACGTCAATAACCTATAGGCCATTGACTGATTCAAAAAAGAAGGCACTCCTTATCATTCTCGACGGCATGGGTATTGCCGAAGATTCTAGCGTAAGCGCTGTTGATAAAGCGAAGAAACCATTTTTTGACTCTCTTTTAAAAAAGTATCCAAATGCAGCTTTATCGGCAAGCGGTGAAGCTGTTGGTCTACCTGAAGGACAATTTGGCAACTCTGAAGTAGGACATCTCAATATTGGTGCCGGCAGAGTCGTGTACCAAGAGCTTACAAGGGTGAATAAATCAATCCGAAACGAGGAGTTTTTTTCTAATGATGTTCTTGTTGAAGCTTTTCTGAAGGCAGAAAAAAGAAAGAAGATTCATATCATGGGGCTTTTTTCTGATGGTGGTGTTCATAGCCATAACAACCATCTTTTCGCACTTCTGAAGATGGCAAAAAAATATGATTTAGATAATGCTTTTGTTCATGCGTTTACTGATGGGCGTGATACTTCTCCCCATGGAGGCACAAACTATTATAAAGAGTTTAAAGATCAAGCAGACTCAATCGGCATTGGTACTTTTGCTTCGGTAGTTGGAAGATATTTTGCCATGGATAGAGATAATCGATGGGAAAGAACTCAAAAAGCCTACGACCTTCTTGTACATGGGGAAGCTCCCGTTGGGGAAAATCCTATCGCACTATTTGACACTTTATACGAAGAAGAGACTACAGATGAATTTATTCCTCCATATGTAATAGATCCTGATCCAAACAGCAGAATTGAACCAGGTGATGTTGTCATCTTTTATAATATTCGTGGTGATCGTGCACGACAGATTACAAAAGCACTTCTTAGTTTTGAAGAAGTACCTTTTGAAAATGAAGAATTAAACCTGCATCTCGTCTCCTTTACTTCTTATGATGAAACATTCGATGATCAGGTTCAGGTTGCTTATCCGCCGGTAAGATTAACGAATACATTGGGAAAGTTTATTAGTGATAAGGGTCTTAAACAAATTCGAATCGCCGAAACTGAAAAATATCCTCACGTAACTTATTTCTTTAATGGAGGCGAGGAAACACCAAACCCAGGCGAAGATCGTATTATGGTACCGAGTCCAAAAGTAGCAACTTACGACATGCAACCTGAAATGAGTGCCAAGGAAGTTGCTGATAAACTTTGTGAACAACTTGCAACGGAGCAGTACCATTTAGGAGTTTTAAATTTTGCTAATCCTGATATGGTTGCCCATACAGGAGATATGGATGCTACAATTAAAGCCATTGAGTTTGTTGACAAACAATTGGAAAGGGTAGTTACCACAGCACAAGATCATTCCTACGATATTGTGATTATTTCTGATCATGGAAATTCCGATAAAATGATTCAACCGGATGGAAGCTCACATACAGCACATACCACTGCCCTTGTTCCTGTAGTTTTAGTATCAAAAAATTCCATTTCTTCTATTTCGGATGGAACTTTAGCAGATGTATCTCCTACACTTCTTAAGCTGCTTGAAATTGAGCCACCAAGCGAAATGACAGGTACACCACTTTTCTAAAAAAAATGTCTGCGTTAATTTTGTTTCAAAGTACGCGAAATGTTTTTGCATTTGCTCGCACTCAGCACTACTTTCGTAATTAACGTGAACTAAAAAAAATCTTCACTCGTTACGTTTTGTAACTTAACAATCCAAATATAAGTAGGTCCATTATGGAGGGTAATTTTTCAAGTAAAGTTCGTGATGTAATCCAATTCAGCCGTGAGGAAGCTTTACGCCTTGGTCATGATTATATTGGAACTGAACATCTCATTTTAGGAATCGTTAGACTAGGCGATGGTGTAGCAATACGAATTTTGAAAAATTTGGATTGTGATCTATTTAAACTCAAAAAAACTATTGAAGATACCGTACGGGGTACCGGTGGCACTGTCACCGTAGGAAACATTCCTTTAACAAAACAAGCCGAAAAGGTTCTTCGTATTACTTATTTAGAAGCAAAACTTTACAAGAGCGATACTATTGGTACGGAGCATTTACTTCTTTCACTCTTGCGTGATGAAGAAAATATTGCCGCCCAAATACTACAGCAATTTAATATTTCATATGACGCAGTTAGAGAAGAGCTTGATCTCATCATATCAGGCAATGCACGCGATACCGATCATTCACCAAGCAGACCTACAAGTGCAGGTATTCCGTCATCCCCAAAAGGTTCACAATCATCAGGAAGTTCAAGAGAAAAGAAAATGGAAAAATCAAAAACACCAGTACTCGATAACTTCGGTCGGGATTTAACACAACTGGCCGAAGACGGTAAATTAGATCCAATTATTGGGCGAAAAAAAGAAATTGAACGTGTTGCCCAAGTCTTAAGCAGACGTAAAAAGAATAATCCGGTACTCATTGGCGAGCCCGGCGTTGGAAAAACTGCAATCGCAGAAGGATTGGCAACCCGTATTAATGAACGTAAAGTTTCAAGGGTTCTCTATGACAAGCGAGTTATAGCCCTTGACCTAGCTGCACTTGTTGCCGGAACTAAGTACCGGGGACAGTTCGAAGAGCGAATGAAAGCTGTTATGAGTGAACTCGAAAAAACTGAAAATGTAATTCTCTTTATTGATGAGTTACATACTATTGTTGGAGCAGGTGGAGCAAGCGGTTCTCTCGATGCATCTAACATGTTGAAACCTGCACTTGCCCGTGGTGAGGTTCAGGCTATAGGTGCCACTACATTAAATGAATATCGCCAGTTCATCGAAAAAGATGGTGCCCTGGAAAGAAGGTTTCAGAAAATTATGGTTGATCCAACTTCCGTTGATGAAACCCTTGAGATTTTAGATCAAATTAAAGGCAAATATGAGAAGCACCATAGTGTTCGTTATACTGATGCCGCACTCGATGCTTGTGTAAAATTAACAGATCGATATGTTACGGATCACTTTTTACCGGACAAAGCAATTGATGCGCTTGATGAAGTTGGTGCGCGTGTTCACCTTTCAAATATCACCGTACCAAAACATATTTTAGATCTTGAGGCTGAGATTGAAAAAACCAGCCATGAGAAAAATACTATGGTAAAAAAGCAGCGCTTTGAAGAAGCAGCCCGATTACGTGATACCGAAAAACGACTTTTGGAAGATCTTGAAACCGCCCAAAAACAATGGGATAAAGAATCAGAAGATATCGTTTTTGAGGTTACCGATGAAGATGTCGCATCTGTTGTTGCAATGATGAGTGGCGTACCGGTAAATAAAATCAGCCAAAAGGAAGGACAAAAACTTCTCAAGATGCGAGAAGAGCTTGGCAAAAAAGTAATTGGTCAGGAAGAAGCCATCATTAAGCTTACTAAAGCTATACAACGAACCCGTGCCGGATTAAAAGATCCAGCAAGACCTATTGGTTCATTCATTTTCTTAGGCCCTACAGGTGTTGGTAAAACAGAAATGGCAAAAGTACTTGCCAAATACCTTTTTGATAAAGAGGAAGCTCTAATCAGAGTAGATATGAGTGAGTACATGGAGAAGTTTAGCGTTTCCCGGCTTGTGGGTGCCCCTCCGGGATATGTTGGTTATGAAGAAGGTGGAATTCTTACCGAAAAAGTCCGACGTAAACCATACAGTGTTGTGCTTTTAGATGAGATCGAAAAAGCTCACCCTGATGTATTTAATATTCTGCTTCAGGTGCTTGATGACGGAATCTTAACAGACAGTTTAGGACGTAAAGTTGATTTCCGTAATACCATTATTATCATGACTTCAAATATTGGAGCACGTGATATTCGAAATATGGGCAAAGGAATAGGGTTTTCAAGTTCTGAAGGTGCTTTCGATTATGCGCAAATGAAATCGACCATTCAGGATGCTCTTAAAAAAGTTTTCAATCCTGAATTCTTAAACAGAATTGATGATGTTCTCACATTCAAGCCTCTTGAAAAAGAAGATATTTTCAAAATCATCGATATTCTTGCTGAAGAATTATTCACCAGGATTGAAAGCCTTGGTTATAAACTTGAGCTTACAAAAGGAGCGAAGGATTTCATCACAGAACAGGGATTTGATCAAAAATATGGAGCAAGACCTCTGCGTCGAGCAATCCAAAAATACATTGAAGACCCCCTTGCTGAAGAAATTCTTGAAACAAAGCACCCTGAAGGTTCAACAATTAGAATTAAAATGAATAAGTCCAGAGATGGGCTGTCATTTGATTGGACAGATACTGAATCTTCCACCGGTTCTGAGGCTGATGAAACAGAATCGGAACAGGAAGCAAAAACGAATTAACAATTACCCGACGTCTATCTGGCGTCGGGTATTTTTTTGCCTAAAAATTAACAGTGAAATTTACAGGTCGATTTACTCCCCTCAATAAGTAGGTGTTTGTCCCTTCCCTTTCGATATTTAACTTTTTCATATCAAGAACGGATAAGTTGGCATTGATTTCATTTCGGGCAATTTGTCTTAATCCTAAATGAATTGCTGTAACTTCGGGATTATGAATGGTTTCACCTCTTTCATTTCCATTGAAAAGTAAAACTACATCATCTTCAGGAAAATAGGTCGCTTTTACAATTGACGATCTTGACGTAGAGCTTCCTAATCTCTCGCCGGAGGAAACATTGTAAACTTGTACTCTTGATTGTGAATATACCGTAAGATAATCTGCATTTGCAGATAGAACGGCTCCTTTTAGCTCCATATCAGAGCTCATTTGGTAAACCTGATTACCAAATCTGTCAAAAATAGTTAACTGGTCATTCGTATTTCCATTTCGGGTAATTGCAGTTATATAACTACCTGATTCAGTAACATCTAAAAATGAGATAATTCTGTCCTCTTCATTTAAGAATACCTCATTATCTTCCTCTCCAAATACAATTCGGGCCCTTGATGCAGAAATTCCACTCCTTCTTATTTCAGGATTATATAAAACGACTGTACTTCCCAACCGGCTTGTAGCCCATTCTGATATTTGTTCTCCATCCTGACTTTGCGCACTATTTGAAACCGAATACAGCTGCTCACCATCAGCATCTAAAAATGTAAAGTTCGCCACATTATCTCTGGCAATAGACCTTCCACTTGCAAACTGATGTAATGAAATCGTTTGGTCTCCCGAATCAAAAAACTCTAACTCTGTGGTGGATAATTCAACGCCGGTATGATCAACCGTTCGCATCATTAATTGTCCATCAAAATTTAGAACCCCTATTTTTATTCCATCAATTGATACATTCGAAGAGATTGGGGTTTGAAATTCAGTATTATCAGTACTGCTTTCTACTCTTATTAAATTTTCAGTTTTTACAAACACACCACTTTTAATGGGGAATGTGGATAAATTATTTGAAGAATATTGCTGATCTAGTTGCACAGAAATTGATTGTGCAGATAGAATATTACTCAGAAAAAAAGTCATGCTAATTAAAAATAGGAGCTTCATTATATGCTTTTATAATAATGTTATATTGTTGCGCTCTAAAGAACGAAAAATTGTCGTGAATTGCACTTATGCGTTACTCAATTATTATTCCGGTTTATAACAGACCCAACGAAATTGACGAGCTTCTTCTAAGTCTGACCGAACAGAGCTATAAAAGTTTCGAAGTTATTATTGTTGAAGATGGTTCAGTTCAAAAATGCAACGATATAGTAGAGCGTTATAAAAAGTACTTAGATATCAAATACTACTTTAAAGAGAATAGTGGTCAGGGATTTTCACGAAACTATGGATTTGAACGGGCTCAGGGTGATTATTTCGTTGTTTTTGATTCAGACTGCATCATCCCCTCTCACTACTTTGAGGCCGTTAATAGCGCCTTAGAAACTTCAAATATCGACTGCTGGGGTGGACCCGATAAGGCAAAAATATCTTTTTCTGTAATTCAGAAAGCAATCAACTTTAGTATGACTTCTTTTTTGACCACAGGAGGAATCCGTGGAAGGGGAAAAAGTTTAGAAAGTTTTCTACCCCGCAGCTTTAATATGGGAATTTCCAAAGAAGTGTTTGAAAAAACCGGAGGGTATGAAATTACCAGGATGGGTGAAGATCTTGAGTTCAGTATTCGAATAAAAAAAGCAGGATACCATGTAGATTTAATAGAAGACGCATTCGTTTATCATAAAAGGAGAACGAATTTGCTACAGTTTTTTAAGCAGCTACATTTTTTTGGAAGGGCACGTATAAACATTGGTCGATTTCATTCCGGGGAAATCAAATTTGTACACTGCGCACCACTTCTCTTTTTATTAGGATTAATTTTTATTCCTATCTCATTTTTTATTAACTCTCCACTCTTTACAGCCCTTTTATTAACCTATTGCTTTTATGCTTTTTGCTTATTTCTATCAGCTTTAATTACTGAAAAAAACCTGATAATTGGTTTTTTAGGGATCATTACAGGTTTTACTCAACTCTCTGCTTATGGCATTGGATTCCTTCATGAGTGGTTACGAAAGAACTGAAATAAAAGCGAAAGTTTTCCGTATTTGAAATTGCATTCAGAATTGAAATCTTTTATCTTTTAATTCTTTTGACGAATTGAAAAAACGAGATAAGTATAAACTCAAAAAATTAGTTCGTTAAAATAAATAACACATTGAAATACTGATTTTTTTACGGTTCGGGAGTAGCGCATGTGCTTTTTCTCCCTCAGCTAAAACAACCAATTTTGACATATTGACTTTTTTTGATGACTCGGGGAGTGGTCCCGAAAGCCTTCGGGAGTAGCGCATTGCGCTTTGTCTCCCTCAGCTAAACAACCAATTTTGACATATTGACTTTTTTTGATGACTCGGGGAGTGGCGCAGTTCGGTAGCGCATTCGCTTTGGGAGCGAAGGGTCGCAGGTTCAAATCCTGTCTCCCCGACACATAAAATGATAATGGGCTTTAAAATCTCCTTATCATCTCTTTGACTTATTTTTTGGGTGAGATAGTTCTTAAGTTGCGAAAGCAGTGCTTCCGCGGTTCAAATTTTGTCTCCCCCACTTTAGTGTAACAGAAATTCCAAGCTAGCCTTGGTCTTTTTTTTGAATTGTTGATTTTGAATTTTGTGCGGGTGCTAAACGATTTGCAATTCAGAATTTTGCAGTTCATTGTTTTGAGCGCCCGTAGCTCAACTGGATAGAGCAACTGCCTTCTAAGCAGTAGGTTACAGGTTCGATTCCTGTCGGGCGTACAAAGAAGGTTAATGGCGACATGGCCGAGTGGTTAGGCAGAGGTCTGCAAAACCTCGTACGGCGGTTCAAATCCGCCTGTCGCCTCATTAAATTTTATACTAAATGCCGCGTTCGTCTAGGGGTTTAGGAC
>JBGTFX010000052.1:0-3055 GCA_041747055.1 Balneolaceae bacterium | reverse complement strand
ATAGTTCTGTATCTGATGTTTTAAAATCATAATTAAAAAAGGCTGGAAATAAATCATGTTTCCAGCCTAAATTAATTTCAAATGGTAAAGAAGCCTTATTTCACAATAGTAATTTTATTTTTCATTGTATTCTCAGGAGTTTTTCTATGGGTTTCTTCAAAAAATTCAAATCAAACAGATATTAAGAATGCATACCGTATTAATCCGGTAGATCAAAATATTACAAATAGAAATTGGGAAAATCTTCGGTTCGAAGTCGTATCAGACAGCATACCTATATATAATGCAGTAAACATAACCTCACATAACGCTTTTTTTTACGCGGATGACTGGAGCAATAACACCATAACCAAAATTGATACATCCGGTTCGATTATTCAGACTTTTGGAATGGGAAAAGGTGAAGGCCCGGGAGAGTTTCTAAGAATAAATAGTATTGATATAGATGTTCGAGGCAGACTTTGGGTAGCTGATGAATCAAACGGACGTATTACAATTTTTAATCAGGATGGAAATTGGAATATTTTTCAACCTCCTGTAATACCTAATAAAGTAGTATCACTTGATGAAAACAAGTACATAGTAAGAAACAGGTTTGATAGTCAATTAATCGCTAATTCTACTGATAAAGAATTTTCTTTTAAAACAGAACCAATCCTATTTGAAGAAGGAACATTGTGGGCAAATGTATTCCAGTCATTCTTTACAAGAAGCAATGACAATACTTTTATCCGTGTATTTCGTTTCACAAACGAAATTGTAAAATATAATGAGCAAGGAGAAATTATATATTTTCGACGGCCAATAGAACCATTTGATGTGGACAATCTCCAAATTATACCCCCAAGAAAATATGATGATAACCAAGAGGTGTGGTTTAATGAGGTCCATGCTAATTCACAAAAACCAAAATCCAATGGAGTTCATATTTTTAATGAACGTATTCATATACTAATTGCCTCATATAGAGAAAATCAGTTTTATGGAGATATTATAGATGTATATAGTCTTGAAACCGGAGAGTATATACATAGTTATAAAATCCCTGAACCCCTATATGAATTTGCAGTAACCGAAAATATTCTTGCTGGTATTGAACAGGAAACTGGTGAAATTGGCATTTGGAAAATTTATCCTTATTAAAAAAAAGAAGCTGTATATGAAAAATAATAACCAGCGGCAGATTCATCAGCTATATTTAAATGGGCCCCGTTTTCTTACAATAGTCATATTTACATTTGCATTAATTGGGAAAATATTAAATCCAACAACATTCTTCACATTAACTTACTCATTAGATATTCCTAAATTTTTTCCAGAATTATTTTTTTCATTTCTGCTAACTGCTGAGTTTTTCATGGTTGTATTATTGGTGGTAAGTCCGAGAAAAGGAATTCTTGGGAGCTCCTTATTATTGTTCATCGTAACAATCATGGTTGCCTGGCTACATATTAATGGGTTTAATGAACCTTGTGGTTTTTTTGGAGATCTTATTATGGATGAAATCGGGCCCGCAAAAATTCTACAAAATACAGGATTGATATTGCTGTTAATATCTTCTTTATATCTTCGAAAAAACATAGACACCCAAATATCAAATTAAATAGTTGGGCTTAGCAAATTAGTGATATTGGTCAAACTTAAAGCCGGTCTCAAACAGACCGGCTATTTTTATTTCTTCGATTTATAATTTATCAGAGATTGTACTCACACTTTTCAATATCATCTGTTATATTTAAGACTAAATCAAAGATCTTAAAACACCATGAAAAAGAACGCATTTTACATTATCGCAGGTTTTATTCTGTTTGCTGCACTGGCACGACTGCTGCCTCACGCGTATAATTTTACCCCAATTGGTGCAATAGCCCTATTTGGTGCCGCTTATTTTGGAAGTAAAAAATGGGCATTTATCGTACCAATTTTCGCGCTTTGGATCAGTGATTTGATTTTAAATAACTATGTCTACTCTGCATATTATGATGGTTTTACGCTCTTTACTTCCGGGTTTCTCTACATTTTTGCAGGCTTTGCGCTAATAGTAGTGTTAGGAATTTACCTATTTGATAAAGTGACGATTCCACGCGTACTAACGGGCGCAATTGGCGGATCAATCATTTTCTTTATTGTCAGCAATTTTGGCGTTTGGATTTCAAGCCCAATGTATCCACTTACTGTTGAAGGACTGATACTCTGCTACACAGCAGCCATTCCATTTTTCCATAATACTCTTGGTGGAACTCTAATCTATTCCGCAGCCCTCTTTGGAGGTTATGAGTATCTAAAATATAAGTCCCCATCATTTTCTCCGGTTGAAGCTTAATCCTTTTGGATGATGAGTTCATCAAGCAGGATTAGAATTGCATCTCTGCTTCCAAGCCTTACGGAAGTGGTATGCAAACTTGGTTTTGAGAAGCAATTAGTCTGCCGTTCTCACGAATGTGATTATCCATCATTCATCACACATTTACCTGTTGTAACAGAGCCCAAATATTCTGTTCCAGAAACGGACCAGAGCGGCGACATTCATCAATCCATTACAGAACTTCTTCAGCAGGGATTATCCGTCTACCGGGTTGATGATGAAAAATTAGCAGGGCTTGAACCGGATATCATTTTTACTCAGGATCATTGCGAAGTGTGCGCCGTCTCTTTTCACGATTTGGAGCTTGCCATACAGAAATATCTCGACAAGGGGGTTGAAATCGTTTCTGTGTCACCCGCCACTCTTCATGAAATTTTTGATTCCTTTATGACAGTTGCAAAAGCTTTAAACTGTGATGAAAGAGGAGTTGAACTGGTTAAATCCATTCGTGAACGTTTTCTGGAAATCCGCAAAAAAACAGCCGATCAACTAAAACCTGACGTTGTGGCAATTGAGTGGATGGACCCGTTAATGACAGGTGGAAACTGGATGCCGGAACTGATTGAAATTGCCGGCGGTATCAACAAACTTTCCACTGCCGGCGAGCACTCTCCATGGATTGAATGGGATAAAATTACTGAAGCTAATCCGGAAATTTTACTGCTGCTTCCCTGTGGATATTCCATCGAA
>JBGTFX010000051.1:0-10084 GCA_041747055.1 Balneolaceae bacterium | reverse complement strand
TGAGCCTGACCTACACTAATTATCTAAAAATACAGGAGCTGCTTGATCTGCAAAAGCCTAAATCTGAACCGGTTGAGCACGATGAAATGCTGTTTATCATCATTCATCAAAGTTATGAATTGTGGTTTAAACAAATTCTGCACGAGTTCGATAAACTCCGGCGTGATCTCGAAGCGGGCAAAACGTGGGCATCGGCAAAAACCATGCGCAGGGTGCTTACCATTCTAAAAACAATGGTATCGCAGGTAGATATTCTCGAAACCATGACCCCACTCGAGTTCAACAGCTTTCGCGGATTCCTGGAACAGGCAAGCGGGTTTCAGTCCGTGCAATTCAGGGAGATGGAAATCCTTTGCGGAATGCGATCAACCCATATGATTGACGCCCACAAAGACCAGCCGGAGCTTCAGCAACAACTTATCGGTCGACAAAAAGAACCCACCCTTTGGGAAAGTTTTTGTGCGTTTTTACAAACCAAAGAGTATGATATCGAGACTCCGAAAAGAGTCAACGAGCAGGGGTTAATTCATGAAACTTCAGAGATAAATCAGCGAGAGTTGATTAAAATTATGAACAACGACCCGGAAGTTGCACTGCTTTGTGAGCTGTTTGTAGATTACGATGAGGGATTACAAGAGTGGCGATATCGGCACGTAAAAATGGTGGAACGAACCATTGGCGCAAAACGTGGTACGGGTGGTTCAGGTGGAGCATCTTACCTTTACAAAACATTAAACAATCCCATTTTTCCTGATCTGTGGGAAATCCGAACTAAATTTTAGTTGATGATGGCAAGTTCTGAGTTAAATGAGCTAAACTTTATGCGGATCTGCTTCATCAACTGGTTTCTATCCGTACCATTGCTCCTCATTTTTGCATGGCCCTACTTTTTCCTTTGTGAACTATACCACATTCCAAGAGTAATCTCGTTTCCCGGGGCTATATTATTTGGTCTGCCTTTTATGCTAACCATGCTCCATGGCCACGTAACCATGGCTTTGGGCGCCGCTCATCGAATGTTTTACTACGACTGGCTTAAAAGTCATCCACTGACTTATGGACTGCTTTTTCATCCCATCATCATTCGCACCCGTTTTCGTCTCATTCTATTTGCCCTGAGTATTTTTATTCTGATGATTGGATTTATGGTGAATTGATTTATCCAATCAAGCCACTTAGAATCAGTGCAACTCCAAAAGCGAGAAGTGTAGATAAGAGCGTTCCAATCAGCACATATTCTGCAAAAGTGCGGTCTTTAAAATCCTGATATCTCACCACTCCTTTTGCCGTAAGAATAAATCCAACGGCGGCAAACTGACCCGCAATGGTAAAGATGAAAATGAAAATTCGCTCCAGCATTCCTATAATTCGTCCGGTATTATACTCCTGATCGCTGACGGTTTGATCTACTTCGCCTATCGACGCCAGGTTTAATTTTTTCATCAAATATCTCAAAACAATATTCATTTCGTTCATCACCAACAGCAGGCCAAAAAGCAGAACCTGCGATGTTAAAATACCATCAATAATTCTATCAGGACTTGTGACAATATCAACGAATAATCGGTTCAATCCGACACCAAAAAGCGGACTAAAAATCAATCCAATAACTATCCCATGAACTGCTAAACTCATCAATCTATTTCGATAGACTTGTTCCGGGTTTTTCTCCAGGTAAATCATTAAGAAGGGATATAAAATCAGGTAAGTCAGAAGGATGAACCAAACGAAGTTCATTTCTATAAAAAGAAGTGAAAGCAGAGGTATCGCCGACATTTTGAAGATGAATCCGGCAGAAGCTCCACTGTCTTTAAAAGTAAGGCCAAGGCGAGAAATCAAAATCAAGTTTATTGTTATAAAGAACAGAATCAGATTCATGATGTTTTCCTTCGGGCCAATTCAAAATTCAGGAGTTTTTTCACGCTTTCTTTTAACTCAATAACAAGTGGCAAGCTACCGTCTTCGCGATTCTTATATACTGCTGTCTCTGATACATTCAGCTTCTTGGCAATTTCTTTTACTGCCAATCCCCGGTTGAGCATAACAAGTATTTGAAAACGAATTTTATTCCAGCTTTTCATTTCTTTTGATAAAAACTTCAATGAGTTGTTTATGAGACTCAACACAGCCTGTCTTTCTGCGTCTTTTTGCAATCCTTCGATACCGACGCTGAATAATCGTTCTGATTTTTTCATCTCCTCAATATTATCCCGGGCAATATAAAAAGCAGGTCCATCCATACCTATCGCCTGTTTAGTATTGATTGGAGTTGAAATTGAACCAATCGCTGCAGAAAACCGAACCGATACAGGATGAAGTTCAGCAAGAATTCTCCAGCAGTCCTCCCAAAGTGTCGATGCGTCTGTATATACGGCCTGAAATTCATCACCGAGCGTAATGGTAAACGGAGCCTCAATCGAGTCCGATTCACGGTTTATTTCATCAAACTGCTCTAACAACAGCGATTGAACCTGTTCTCTTTTTTCTTCCTTTAATTGCTTTGAATCAACAATATCTCCAATCAATACAATCATATATCCTCGCAATAATTCAACCATTTTAGTTGAATATACAATTTTTTAACCAATTTGGTTGAATTTATTGATTTTCAACCGGTTCAGTTGAAATGTATTGATTCATTGAACTGAACAGCAGGGTATGGGTACAAAATCTTCCCTTGAGGGGAGTTGAAAAAGCCGGATGTTCCCGGCTTTTTCTGAGGGGTGTCCCCCAGAAACAATCAAAAATTATCTACTTCCCTTCACGTCTGACCGCTGCAGGTATAAGTTCCGCAAAGAGAATACGAACCCTAAGCGGTCTGACGGATCTCCAAAAGAGAACAGCTTAGTACGCAGTTCCGGCTTTAATATCATCCACAACCGATGGATCCAGTAATGTAGATGTATCACCAAGATTGTCCATATCATCTGCGGCAATTTTGCGTAGAATCCGACGCATGATTTTTCCTGAACGGGTTTTAGGAAGTCCGGCAACCACCTGAATTTTATCCGGCTTGGCTATGGGTCCAATAATTTTTGTTACCAGATCATGAATCTCTTTTTTGAATCCTTCTACGTCATCCGGTGTTTTTTCACAGATCATAAATGCAAATACACCCTGACCTTTCACATCATGCGGATACCCGACAATCGCCGTCTCCACTACGTTTTTGTGTTCATCAATGGCATTCTCAATTTCGGCAGTGCCCAGCCTGTGCCCCGACACATTCAGCACATCATCCACACGTCCGGTAATTCTATAATAGCCGTCATCATCCCTGCGGCAGCCATCGCCGGTGAAGTAAAAACCTTTGTAAGCACTCATGTAGGTTTTGATGTAACGATCATGATCGCCCCAAACGGTTCGGGCAATTCCGGGCCATGGGTGTTTAATGCACAGATTACCATTTACGCCATTTCCTTTGATCTCTTTTCCTTCCTCATCCATCAGCGTGGGACTAATTCCGGGGAGCGGCAGAGTCGCAAATCCGGGTTTGGTTGGAGTAATTCCCGCCAGCGGTGAAATCATAATCCCACCGGTTTCTGTCTGCCACCAGGTATCTACAATCGGGCATTTTCCACCACCAACATGATCATTATACCAGTTCCATGCCTCTTCGTTAATCGGCTCCCCAACGCTTCCCAATACTTTCAGCGAACTTAGGTCATACTTTCTCACGTAATCTAAATCGTAACTCATCAACGCACGAATAGCCGTTGGTGCGGTGTAGAAATGAGTCACTTTATATTTCTCGCAAACTTCCCAAAGCCGTCCTGCATCGGGATAAGTTGGAGTTCCTTCAAAAATAATTCCGGTAGCACCATTAAAAAGTGGTCCGTACATAATGTAAGAATGGCCCGTAATCCAGCCCGCATCAGCCGTACACCAATACACATCCTCTTCCTCAACCTGAAACACATTTCTGAACGTGTAGCTTGTATACACCATATAGCCGCCGCATGTATGAAGAACTCCTTTTGGTTTCCCTGTTGATCCGGATGTATATAAAATGAAAAGTGGATCTTCCGCATCCATTTCAACCGCGGTATGTTTTTTTGATGCGTTTCGAATCAGCATATGCCACCACTCATCACGCCCATCTTTCCAGTCGATATCGCGATTGGTACGCTGACAAACAATCACATTTTTCACTCCGGGACAGCTTTCAAGCGCTTCATCAGAAATGTCTTTCAGCGGAACGTGTTTGTCTCCTCGGCGAAGTCCGTCATTGGTGATAAGCATTTTTGCATTACAGTCGTTAATTCGCTCGGCCAATGCCTGTGCAGAAAATCCTGCGAAAACGATAGAATGAACCGCTCCAATCCGGGCGCATGCCAGAGCAGCGATAATCAGCTCGGGAGTCATCGCCATATATATACAAACCCGATCGCCTTTCGTCACTCCTTTGCTTTCCAGCACGTTCGCGAATCGGCAAACATCTTCATGCAGCTGCCTGTATGTAATTGTACGGCGAAAACTATCGGGGTGATTAGGCTCAAAAATGAACGCTGTTTTGTGGCCAATGGTATTCAGATGACGATCAAGTGCATTTTCCGTGATGTTCAGCTTCCCGCCTTCAAACCACTTAATATCCCCTTTTTCAAATCCACCGGAGTGCACCTTATCCCAACTTTTCCTCCAGTAAAATGTACCTGCTTCATGCTCCCAAAATTTCAGGCGATCCGTTTCACTCTGTTTGTAAATATCTTTGTACTCGTCGTAGGATTTGATGTTTAGCCACATGGTAGTCGATCTGTTGTTTAATATTCTGATTTAATGATACAAGAAGCGCTTCTATGTTGAAGCTTTTTTACGGCATTTTCAAGTGTTTTCTTAAAATTTTTAAGGTTTATCAGATGATGTTTTTCAGTATCAGACATTTCCTCATGCTTGATGTACAATTTCTGTCTGATTTTTTACTTCATCAAACGAAACTAAGGCTTGATTTCTCTTGGATTGTCGTAATCAACAAAAAATATCACGTCGCCTCCACTGCTTTGTCTTCAATCATTCTACAATAATTCTTCCCGCATTTGGAACCACATCATTAAGGAAGAAGACGCACCAAATTATGACACAGTTGATGACCGTATTGTCAAGATGAAAACATAGCCCGCCAAAATGAAAAAAATCAGTAATGATTTTTCTACTATTTCAAATCAATGAAAATCGAATATCTATGAATATCTGATCCTCTACTTCTTTTCTTTAGCCGATCGGAGAGCAGTGTGTTAATAAGTTCATTAAACAACATTCAAGTCCGAGGGTCAGAAATTGGGTTCAATTTTGTTTTTTAATCTGATGATTTACGCTTAAAGCAGTGGTGCAGGCGATTGGTCAGGCGCGACTTTTTTGTGCGCAGATTAGCGTTGGAGAGACCAAATTTTTTACTCACTTTTTTCATGGAATCGTCAGGATTGGAAATCAGGTAATCCATTAATTTCCGGTTATCCTGTGTTAATTCCTTCAGGCACTCTTTCAGGATTTTCATTCTCTCTTCCTCAACAAGGGCTTCAATTTGCCTGGCCGGCTCTACTTGGTGATATACTTCTTCAGGATCTGAAACAAAGCGATGCTGTATTTTTTTAAATCGGAGATATTCATTTCTTGCAGTGGTAATCATATAACTGTAGATGTATTTCTTCTCTTTGATTTTATCACGTTTGATTTGATCAAAAACATCAATAAATGCTTGTTGAGCGCACTCTTTTGCTTCAAGATGATCGGCACTCATCACAATTTTGAGATAATCTACTAAACGGGGCATTACTTCAAGAAGCAACTCATTTGCTTTAGATTCATCCCCCTGTTGCAAAGCATCTACTAAATCTGAAAAATCAATCTGAGCCACAATTCACGAAAGTTATTTTTAAGCCGTAGTATTTAGAAATGATCTACTAAGTCAGCTTGAATTATTAGGTACTATCATACAAATCATTTTATTAAAATAACATCAATTTTTCGAATATTTATTAAGATATAACCTAAGCCGTAGATACTTACAAATATTTGACTTACACTTTATATTGTAACATTTAAAACAGAAGTTACTCTTATACTTAACTACAATTATACATACAAATTACTAACTAAAAATATAGATTTAATCATGACTACATTTAAAGGCTTATTTTCAAAACTAACTATCATTGTTTTTGCTGTTCTTTTCGCTGCAGGATGCGCATCTGTTACAGACGCAAATATCAACGCTGAACTTCCTTCCGAACCCACCGTGGAAACCGCCTCCCTTGACGGAGACAACTGGTTCTCTTCAGGCGCTGGTGAAACTTTGGATCCTATCCTCGGTGATAAGCCCGATACCGATGGCGAACGATAAATCCTTACATCTTCATAATTCAACTTTAATCACTACTTAAATTAACCACTATGAATACTCTTAAAAACCTTCTTTCCATTACTGTACTCATTCTTTTTGCCGGATGTGCAACCGTTACAGACGCCAATATAGACGCTGAACTTCCTTCCGAACCTACTGTAGAAACCACCTCCATTGACGGAGAGGACTGGTTCTCTGGCGCTGGTAATACCATGGACCCAATTCTCGGGGATAGGCCCAAAACTGACGAGCGGTAATAATACATCCACACCAATACTTAATTCACTTTAATCAACACATACTAATACAACCATTATGAATACTCTTAAAAACCTTCTTTCCATTACTGTACTCATTCTTTTTGCCGGATGCGCAACCGTTACAGACGCCAATATAGACGCTGAACTTCCTTCCGAACCCACTGTAGAAACTACCTCCATTGACGGAGACGACTGGTTCTCTGGGGCTGGTAATACCATGGACCCAATTCTCGGTGATAGACCCAAAACCGACGAGCGGTAATTCTAATATGAAATAATCGTTAAATTCATACCTTCTGAAGTTATAAATATACTCTATAAAGATAAGTTCTATGTTTTCAGTTCTAATTTTGCTTCTTAATTTTTCAATTGGAACTATTGAAATCACTGATCAAGCTGATCTTTATCAATCAAATATCGAGAGTGAGACACATCTGGCGGAATCTGTTTGGGCCTTATCCAGACTTTATCACGCAGCAGATTCTAAAAATAAATATGTTATTCTTGATGCTCTCGATAATGAATATTTAAAGGCTGGTTTAACTGAAAATGATAGTGTTTACGGTTCAATATTTACATTAAATAATCATTTTCACAATGAAGAGTTACTGCTATATCTTCTTCTTCAAAATGATTCTTTTTTGGAAAGAGAGAGGATTTTTGAAGCATTTTACACAGAGGGGGAACAATACCCGTTGATGCAGCTAAATAAACTGGCAACGAAAGGAAAGGCTATTCCTGTAGATTTCTTAAACATAGAAGAATTCTCTTTTAGTCATTATTTGGTCAGTTATTACGACATTGACAACAATATCTCCAATGAAGAGTTTTTCCGTAATTATGCAAATTACTGGGTTGATAGATTTGATAAAACCAAGCTGCATGATTTAAAATCAGAACTTCATTTAGTAACCATAATCAATCAGCTATATTCTCAAGGAAAAGACAGTGAAATCAGTCAGTTTTATGAGTCCTTGATAAAAATTAAAAAGCTTCCCTATTCAATAGTACACAGAAACTTATTTTGGTATGCTGAATTTGCATTGTATCAGACAGGCTTTATTAACAAAAGCTTAGAAATTCAAAGAAAATTTTTACTTCCTGTTGCTGACTACCTTGGGAATAAAAGTATTCTCAACAGGTTTTACACCATTCATGGGGGTTATCTTATCCTATTAGGGAGATATACAGAAGCACGTGAAGTTTTCGAAACTACACTAACTCTTCAAGATCAAATCACGTCTACTGATCTAACGAGACTTTATAATAACTTGAGCTTAGTCTATTTTCACACAGGAGAATCTTCCAAATATATTAGCACACAACTTCAAGCGTTAGAACATGCTCTATCTATTGATAATTTTGACCATACATTAACAATTTATAGGAACCTTCATTTATTTTACTCAAAAAACAAAAATTGGAATCGTGCTTCATATTATATAAATCTTGCTGAAAACTTAGCCTTAGAAATTAAAAATACTCATGAGCTAATTTCTATATATGTATCTAAAGCTGAAATGGAGAAACAGCATTTAATAAATATTGAAACAGCATTTGAATATTTACAAAAAGCCGAGTCTTACTTTACCTCAGATACCGATATCCGAACCCGAGTTCGGGTTCTTTATGAAAAATCTAAACTATTTTCAGAAAACGGTCAGTATATCGAAAGCAATGAGATACTTAGAGAAATTATATCTGATTGGTCAACGGAACTGAGTACCCCGGCATATTTAGATATCATTTTGCAGATTGCAAATACTGAATATTTGAGCGGCAATTTTCGCGAAGCACGGAGGCAGCTTCAAGAATTCCGAGCTCATGATATATCCGTGGTAGAATTTCCAAAATTGGTTCAGTCAAAAACGTTACAGGCTAAGCTCAGTTCAGATGATAGAAACTATAATGAATCTGAAGAGCTCTACTCACAAACGGCAGATTTGGTTTTGGAACGGGCACGTAATTCAGCCGATTTTGAATCAGGTTACTGGATGGTAGAACAGGAATATCTGGATCTATTTGAATCATACGTCGATTTTCTTTTAGATAGAAACCGGTTTACCGAAGCCCTTACACTGCTTGATAATGTAAAGACGATTAATGATGCTGCACTTGTAGAAAATCCCTTGGTAAAATCAGCACGGCTGACGGAGGAAGAACTGGCAAGAGAGCGTCAAATCAATCAAGAAATGGATCGGCTTCGAAAGAAATTATTTACGGCATCGGCGGTTGACCGGATGCAGTTGCAGAACGATCTTGAACGCTTAAATGCACAACGCCAGGAGCTAACTAAGAATCTTGATATTAAAGCCCCAAAAAATATTCCGGTGTGGAGCTTGCAAAGAATGCTTGATGAGCATCAAAAATTACTTCATATAACGGAAATCAATGATCAATACTACGTGAGTCGCGTCACAAAAAATAGAATCGAAATTGAGAAAAAAGAAATTACGGACGATCATAAATTCTTTTTTGAAGGAGCTATAGAAGGCATGGTTCGGGGCCGGACTGATTTGAATAAGTTGTATGAAGTGGGTCAATTTTTAAAACTTGAAGCCATAGATAAATCTATTCGATCACTTATCGTAATGGCTGATGGATATTTTCATCAGTTACCTATCGACGTAATCCCCATCTCTAAACCGGATTCACCTTACAGTTATGGTTCTACAGTTTATACCATAGAGAAATATGATGTTCGTCATGTAAATCAATTGAGTGATCTAATCCAACCACGTTCAAGAAATTCATTTGAGTCAGATTATGCCGGCTTTGGAATATCTGATTTTCAAAATGAATCAACCGGTCGTAATTTAATAACATTACCCAAAGCACCCGGAGAAGTAAATGCTATTTCGGATCACCTGAATCGATTCAAGAATAAAAATTCTTTTACAGAGAGTGAAGCATCTCCAAAAACCTTTGAAGTGCATGCAGGCAAAAGCCGAATTCTTCATATGGCTTCACATAGTGAGGTCTCTGAAAGTGATCCGCTTTTTTCACGTTTGCACTTAAGTCCATCCACTGATGATGATACCGATGTTAGAACTCAGCTTTTTGCTTACGAACTATTTGATCTGAATTTACAGAATGAACTTATTATGCTAAATTCATGTGATTCTGGTGGGGGTAGATATCTTCAGGGGAGTGGGATAATGGGGATAAGTCGGGCATTAAGATACGCAGGTGCAAATAGTTTGGTTTTAAACGCCTGGTCTGTGAATGATCAATTTGCAGCTGACTTTGCAGAAGTATTTTATCAACATTTAAACAAAGGAGAATCTAAAGCAATTGCTCTGCAGAAAACTAAGATTGAGTTTATGCAGACTAAAAATGCCAATCCTCATTACTGGGGGCCTTACATACTAAATGGTAGTGATGCCCCTCTTATCAACAGAGAATCAACCACTTATGGTAACTGGATGTTGGCATTTGCCTTTGCCGCAGGACTTGTTATCGTCTCTCGTGAAAAGACCTCCCTGAG
>JBGTFX010000050.1:0-6422 GCA_041747055.1 Balneolaceae bacterium | reverse complement strand
ATTGATTACCAATAACAGGAAGCTCCCAAAATGGCACATTTCCTATACTATGCTGAAGTTCTAATCTTTGTGCAATAACAATATCCCAAAAAAAAGGCGTATAAATTCGAAAATCACCAAAGAAGTCAGTAAATGAAAAATCACTACCGGTAAAACTTCCAGCAGCATTAGCGCCAATCTCCAATCTACTCCCGCTTGATGGTGCAAATTCACTATCCCTGGTGTCCGCTATTAATCCTATTCCAACTTTATTTACCCAGCCTCCATCAAACCCGATCGGCTGTTCCATTACAAATCTCGTATCTTCCCCTCTATCATCCGTATTTGTGTAGGAACCTCTTAAACGGACAACTCCATCCAAATTTCCATTTTCTGATGTGCCAAACAATTTTTTTCGGGCACTAAACGACAGCAGTCCAAAGTTTCTCTTTAAAAAGTATATGCCATTCTCATATTCATCTGATGAAAAAGAGGTGTCGTTTCCCAATCCAAAAAATGTACTTAATGGATCTAATTCGAATTCTAATATAGTACGATTCCTTATTTGTGTCCCAAATAAATTAAGTCGCTCATGATCCAGTGATGCTGACCATTGCCCCCGAGTTGATCCATTTACATCTATGGCTGTGTTTGAATGATAAGGCCCACCATTATTTCTGTATTCAATCCTTTGTAATAATATCCCACCTACAAATCCCGAGTCTGTTGAATAACCCAACACAGGAACAATTGAATAATTTGTACCGGAATCATCCTCATCGGAATTTACCTGAGAAAACACTGTCATCGGAAAAAAAAATAAAATGGTAACTAAAAATATACTGTGTAGTACCCTCATGAAAAATACTCCTCGCTTTCGAGAAACTCGAGTGTTTTTACGGCATGTCGCAGATGTGGAATAACGATACTACCACCAACCACAAGTGCAACGTTTAACGCCTCAATTATTTCTTCTTTGTTTGATCCTGTTTCAGCGCACTGCTCAAGATGATAATCAATACAATCATTACAGCGAAGCACTGTGGATGCCACTAAGCCAAGTAATTCTTTTGTTTGTGCCGGCAAAGCACCGTCTTTATAGGTGTTGCTATCTAGATTAAAGAATCGCTTAATCCCAAGATGATTAAGATTCAGTACTTTCTCATTCATCTCTTTTCGATCTTCTCTAAATTTCTGCAATGGATTTACTTTTGATCTCATAAAGTTATTGTTTTGTAGTTTTTCTTTACTAAACTGTTCCAAATTTAAGATAACAATTTCAGCTCGTGATTAGCAGACAGTCTTCGAATAAACATCAATTAGTGGCGATGGGCGATAGTATGGCCCAAGGGTTTAAAAATGGTGGTGTCTACCGTACAGATTTAAGTTTCCCTGCAATTCTTGCACGTTGTTTCAACCCTCCTGTTGAATTTGAATCTCCGATATTTACCGCACAGACCGGCATTCCAATAAATATGGAGATGTTGGTTCGAGGCCTTCAGGATGAATTCGGAAATGAAATTACATGGAATCAATATGTTAATGCAGGGGCACATATTTACAGAACACTTCGGCGAATCAAAAACTATTGGGAAGGCCATAAAGTACCACTTCAGGTGGAGCGTAATCAGCCTTATCATAATCAGGGTGTTTGGGGATTTTCTACTAGTGACGCATGGATGATTCATGAAGAATTTTGCAGAAATTTCATCAAGAATAATCCGCCAAGCTATTCTGTATTCAGTGTTTTACCTGATCATGCCATGTACACAACTGCTAGGCTTGTGTTAAATCCTACACTGACTCCGGCATTCGAGCATCATTCAATGATTGAGAATGTACAATGGCTTCATCAGAACGGAGGTGTAGAGAATTTAATTTCATGTCTGGGCCATAACAATATCGTAGGTGCAGTAACGAATTTGAAAATTATCTATTCTGAAGAGCACGATTTAAATACTACACATAGCAACAGAACGTGCACGGTTTTTAGACCCGAACATTTTAAAATTGAGATAGAAAACCTTTATAAAAAAATAGCTGAAATTCAAGTTCCAAGAGTCTTCGTTCCTACAATACCATATGTAACCATACCCCCTGCAATTCGTGGAGTAAATAACGACAAGACAAAGCCAAGAAAAGGGTACTTCGATTATTACTCACGATTTTGGATTTGGGATGAGGACTTCAATCCTGATAAGCATCCACACCTCACTAAAGATGAAGCCATTACCTTAGATCAACATGTAGATCAGTACAACACTATTATTCGGGAAGCAGCATATAAATATGGATTTCATGTTGTGCCTATAGCGAAACATGTTCAAGATACCGCTCGAAGACGTTTGGGAGCAGAAAACTTAAGACCCTTTCCCCCCGAATTCATAAAAGCTCTTCGTTCTAACGAAAAAACATCGTATATGGTTGATGAATTTGGGAAGACCAGGTTGTCAACGGATTACATACGTTTGCACGAAGAAACCCTAAAACTGGATCGTGGGGGCATTTTTAGTTTAGATGGTCTACACCCCTCCACCATTGGTTATGGCTTGATTGCAAACATTTATAAAATGACTATGGAAAATGCCGGAGTTAAATTTGGTGGATCTATAGACTGGGATTACATTATTCAAAACGAAACATTGGTGACCGATCCTCCCGTTCTGCTAAATGATTTGCGTGTTTTACTTCGATTTCTGTCACTTGGCAATGGTGAACGATTTACCACTTTAGGCAGGAATATTTTGCAGCAAGTTCTTGAGATGTTCTCTTCCCAACCAAAGCTGGATTAACTCAACTCTTTAGCCAACTTCAGGCCATTTTTGATGCAGTCCGGTACGGAAATTCCATTTCTAAAATTCCCTGCAAAATAGAGCCCGGGGCTTCTCTTTTCTATTTGATCAATTGTATCAAGAACACGATCGTAACCCGGTTCATATTGAGGTATGGATTTGGGCCAAAAAATGTGTACTTTAAATACAGGCTCACCTTTAAGACCGATTAGCTCACTTAACTCTGATGTAACCAGTGACAAAAGGTCTTCACTATTTAAATCAGCAAGATCGGGTTGACGTCCTCCACCAATAAAAACGGTAATCAAATGATGGCCTGCAGGTGCCCGTTTTTTGAAAATTGTTGATGGAACCAATGCCCCTAAAATATTCCTGTTTTCTTTCTCAGGAACTAAAAAGCCAAATCCATCCAGTGGATGATCAATCTCCTCTTTTTTAAATCCCAGTGTCATTACAGACAATGGCGGATAATACACTGATTTAAAAATCTCTTCTTCATTATCTGTGATTGGCAAAAGTTTGGAGTTCCATTTATAAAGAGGAGCCGTAAAAATTACTTTTTTATAAGGGCCAAAATTACCCATTTGACTGTTTATGTACCATCCGTCTTCTTTTTGCTCCACGGAAGTTACATCATGATTATAATAACAATGATCGAGATGTTTTGATATTGCTATTGGAATTTGTTGCAGTCCGCCATCAACAGAAATTAAAAACCGGGAAATTTTTTCCTCCTTCTTTTTACTGAAAAAAGCCCGTTTTGCAGCACTTAAATAGATCGATCCGGTTTCATTCTCTAAATCATAAAGTATGGGAAAAGCATGCTTAAATGATAAATTTTCTGGATTACCAGCATATACTCCCGCAACAAAAGGATTAACTGCATAATCAAGGATTTCTTTCCCAAACCGCCTGTTTACAAACTCACCCAGTGATGGATGTTCATCATTCGATTTTCCGGCGAACGGTTCCAACAAAAGTCTCCACTTCGCTTTTGCCGAAAATAGCGGTGTTTTCCAAAACTCTGATACAGACATTGGAACCGGAACTAAAACTCCATCTTTAACAATAAATCGTTTCGAAGCTTCAGGATTGGCTTTTACAATTTTATTTTCAAGACCAAGCTCCAATAAAAAATCCTGTACCGTTTTGTCCTTTAATAAAAGAGTATTAGGACCAAATTCATACAACCATTCATCTTGTTGATAAGATTTAATAGCTCCACCCGGCTCTCCTTTACGATCAAAAATATCGACAGATTTGCCCATACTATTCAGTCGAAATGCTGCAGATAATCCTGTTACTCCCGACCCAATAATTGCTATATCTTTGCTATACATTAATTTGAAAGTATAATTTCGATAAGTTAATCTTAATGCAAAATTATTTAGAATAAATCTAAATAGGAGTTGACCAAAAGAAAAAACCGCTTTAACTTAGATTCGTTCTAAATAACAAGCATAATAAATTTGCATAAAGATACAATGATTTCTGCTCAACAAATAAGAGGATTCGTGCTACTCTTAGCATTAGTTCTATTTTCGTCTACTGCATTTGCTCAAAAGAAATCGGCTGGAACCGATTCAACCAATATTGATAAAGTAATGATGGAGAGGGTCACAGTAGTGGGCACTCCTGCATGGATGACAAAAATTCCGGGTGCCGCAAACTACATAAGTGCTGAACAACTTCAGAAGCACGACTATACAGATATTCACCGTGTTCTTCGAGGTGTTAGTGGTGTAAATATTCAAGAAGAAGATGGTTTTGGCCTTCGTCCAAATATTGGTATGCGTGGAGCCGGAGTGGAAAGAAGTACAAAAGTAAATATTATGGAAGATGGTGTACTTATAGCACCTGCCCCTTATTCAGCCCCGGCTGCATATTATTTCCCTATGGTTAACAGAATGAGTTCTGTTGAGGTTAGAAAGGGATCTTCTCAAATTAAATATGGCCCTAATACTACAGGAGGAGCTATTAATTTAATCTCTACCCCAATTCCTACAGAACTATCAGGCAATGCCGATTTTAGCCTTGGCGAAAATCGAGCTAATAAAATTTATGCAAACTTAGGTTATACTTACGATAACTTCGGATTTTTACTGGAAGGCCTTCATATGAAAAATGATGGATTTAAACGACTCGATAATGGCGGAAATACCGGATTTGATATTCAGAATTTTGTTGGCAAATTCATGGTTCGTACTGATCCAGATGCTTCCATTTATCAAAGGGCAGACTTTAAGATTGGATATTACGACGAAATATCTGATGAGACCTACCTTGGTTTAACTCGTGATGATTTTTCAACAAATCCTTTTCGCAGGTATGCTGCTTCTCAGGAAGATCAAATGAGAGCAGACCACTTTCAAATCATGATGCGACATTTTGCTCAGTTCTCTTCAAGTGTTGATTTGACCACTACACTTTATAGAAATAATTTTGCCCGCGACTGGTACAAACTTCAAACGGTTAATGGAACCGGGCCTGCGGAAGTATTAAGAAATCCGAATCAAAATCAAGCTGCACTCGACGTTCTACGGGGCGGTGATAGCGCCGATGATGCCCTGATTGTTCGTTCAAATAATCGTGAATATTTCTCGCAAGGAATTGAATCCATACTTGGTTTTTACACTGATCTTGGCAGCTTCGAAAATGATATTCAAATGGGTGTTCGACTCCATCAGGATGAAGAAGATCGTTTTCAGTTCGAGGACGGTTACAGAATGGAAGGTGGAAACATGATATTGACATCTGCGGGAGTACCGGGAACCCAGGCAAACCGAATTGGTTCAGCAACAGCTCTTGCCGTCTATGCGCAAAACACTATCACATACAACGACTTCACCTTCACACCAGGACTGCGTTACGAACACATTTGGTTCGAAAACAGAAATTTCGGGGGTAATGATGTGCAACGTACCGGATCTAATTTGAATGTAAATGAATATACAGTTGATGTATTTATTCCCGGAATTGGTATCACATACGATATAAATGATGCCCTGACTCTAATTTCCGGAGTTCATAAAGGGTTCTCCCCTCCAAGCCCCGGATCAACAGCGGATACCCGTTCAGAAAGCAGTATTAATTATGAATTAGGTTTCCGATATGCTAATAATACTTTCCAATTCGAAACCATTGGATTCTTCAATGACTATAATAATTTATTAGGATCAGATCTTGAAGCAGGCGGAGGAGGCGGAACAACAGCCCAGTTCAATGCCGGTGAAGTAGAAGTGCTCGGACTTGAAGTTTCTGCAAATACAGATTTTGCACCTTTTATTGGAACCACAAATTATTCACTTCCATTTAGTGTTAATTACACATTTACAGAGGCAACTTTTCAGTCTGACTTCAACAGTAATTTTGATCCCTGGGGGACAGTACAAAAAGGCGATAAACTTCCCTTTATCCCTCAACATCAGATTAATGCAAGTTTAGGACTTGAATACGATAAACTCAGCTTGAATTTTAATGCCACAAGTACAGGCAAAATGAGAACTTCAGCCGGACAAGGTGAAATTCTAACGGCAGAAAGTACCGACGCATACTTTCTGTTAGATGCGAATACATCTTATCAATTTGCAAAGACCATTAATGTGTTTGTTAATTTGCGTAATGTATTGAACGAAACATATATTGTTTCGG
>JBGTFX010000049.1:0-1554 GCA_041747055.1 Balneolaceae bacterium | reverse complement strand
GAAATGAGCGCATCCCATTGGAAAAGTATCGCAACTGGTATAACCGACTATACCAGAAAATGATTCTCGGCAAAAATATTGTGGGTGAAATGGTTTCTTGGACCAAAAGTCATTACGAAGAAAACGCATTACCCTATTCTATAGCTTCAGAATACGCAAAAATAATGCTTAATATGAGAGAAGAAACCATCAAAAAAATCGAAGAGATCGCTGACTTCATTGTGAGTGATCAAAACTCAGTAAAACGGAGCGTAACTCGTCTCCTAAAGGCTCGAAAAGGCTACGAATTCCGAGATTATTTAATAGATCTTGCCAGAAAAAATCATGCCGAACAAGGTGAAAGCCCTCTTATTCGATTGAAGGAATTCATCCACTATTTATTTCCGGATGATATAAATATCTCCGATGTAAGGGCAATGCTATTGATTGCAGTGTATGAACGCCTTCATGACAGCAAAATATTCCTGGAAAGAGAAGAATTGGAAGCAATCTCCGATGAATTAAATGAATCTGAAACCGAATAAAAATTCAATATGAAAAATTTAAAAACACAAGGATTTATCTTAATCGATGTAGACGTCGCTGCTTTGAATAATGCAGGAAAAAGTACTACTACCAACCTAGACAATGGCGTTGCTACGAAAAAAATTTTAAAGAACGGAGGAATCTATCCGTATGTTTCGGGGCAAGCTTGGCGGTATTGGTGGAGAGATACCTTACAGAAGCATTTTGCCTGGGAGTTATCCCCAATCATCCGCGAAAAGAAGGTTGCATTTACAAGTGCTGATCCTGTGAAATACCCTGATGATGATGTTTTTGGCTATATGCGAGCAGCTAAAACGATCCTTCCAGGTGATAATAAACCAACGAATGTTACCGTCACTCGTATTTCCCCCTTAAAGAATTCAGCTATCGTTTCCGTAACTAATACCAGGACTGTGGAGAATTGGTCAGTAATGGCCCGTCATGACGGCGACCCAGTTCCTTATACCAAGGAGGAATACAGTGCTACAATGAAAGGAATGTTTTCGCTTGATTTGGAGCAAATCGGCACTTTTGCAGATTATAATCGGACCGGTTATAAAAATCTTACTGCAGAAGTACATGAGGCTGCCCTTCGACTCGGTGCAATGACCATTGATGACCCGCATGAATTGGATAAAAATGAAAAGCCCCAAAAATTGGTAAGACTCCCTTTGGAACTGCGAATCGAAAGGGCAAAAGCAACCATTCAAGCATTAAAAGTGATCTCCGGTGGTGCGATGCAGACTGATAATCTCGCAGATGTCACTCCTAAATTCATCATTTTGGCAACAACCAGCAGCGGCAACCATCCGTTTTCACACGTCGCTGTAGCTAAAGGACAGTATAATAATGAATTTAGGTTAAATACCCAAGGTATAAAAGAGGTTCTTTCCGACTACAGCGACCAGTTTATTGGCAATATTTATGTCGGCCATAGGTCCGGCTTTTTGACAGATGATCAGGTGGGAAGTCTAGAGAAGCTCGCCAATGAAAACAAAAAGATCGTCTTAACGAGTCCTAATGAAGCAA
>JBGTFX010000048.1:0-5878 GCA_041747055.1 Balneolaceae bacterium | reverse complement strand
TATTATCAAATCATTAAAATCAATGCTCTCATGAACGATTGATCGCCAATTAAATATTTCAACTTTACTAATTTTCATTATCAAATCTTAGCATATCTATATCCTGTTTTCTTTATGTTTCTATCAAAATATTGGCCATGTGAACTGGCATTCATTAACCCAGTATATATCGAATTTGGAACACTATAATATTGATAAACACTACCATCATTAAACTCGATTTCTAATGTTTGGGATTGTGGGTCATAGCCTACCGAGGCTAAATTTGAAGAACTAACTGAATGTCTTTCCATTTTTTTAAGAATTATTGGTTATGATTAAATCGCTGAGTTAGTCATATAAAAATTTCACATGCGTGTTGATGTAACTATTCAAACCAGAACCACTTTGAGCAAGGACTTTCATCTTTTCAACATGGTTCCTGCCTGCTTTACCATAACTGTAGGTGTAAATACGTGAAGTCCCGTCAAATTTAACTCGGATATAGTCTGAGCCTATTTCGTATGAGTTAACACCAGAGCCACCACCTGAATTTCTATATCTTTCCATTTCGAATTATTTTTTTGTTCAACCTAAATTTTACTTTTTCCTATTAATCCTGCGTTGAGACAGCTTCTTCCAAACCCCTGTTAAAACTTCCACTTTAGCTCGCATTTTATTTATTTTTTCTTTTCGTAGCTAAACTTATCCTTCACCTCATGCATAAAATAGGCTCCATGCGAGGGTGCATTTATTAAGCCAAGATACACCTTTTCCGGTACATCGAAATATTGATAAATACCCCCGTTATGAAATTCCACTTCCATGACCATTTTTTTCTTATCATACCCCACTGAGGCAATATTGGATGAGGCTACCTCAGTCCTTACCTTCCCTGAATTATCTGCCGAGGTAATCACCTTCAGCAATTGATTTCCTAAATCAGTGGTATAATATTTTTGATCTCTGCTGGTGAGCTTATCAGGAAGGGTCAATTGAAGCCACCCTGCGTCAATCATTGGTCTTATATGGCTTTGGAAGTTTTTCGTGTTTTTATAAAGGCCAATCGTTTCGAAAATTTCATCTCTCGTTTTAGGTTCTATGCAGTATTGCAGCACCTGAACCATTCTTGGGTTTACACTATTTTCTATGGCTACTCTGTCTCTGTCCCCAAGACCGGAGACAGAGAGACTAAGATAGGAGTTGATTTCGCTCAAATCGTAGAATACATGTGTTTTATCTTCGTCTCTACTTGGGTCGGCCTGTTGACCAGTGTTGCCCTTTGCCAGTGGATGAATCGGAATCGTACAGAGAAAATAACTTCTGTCATCATCGGTTTCAAATATTGGGGAAGACGACCCGTTTTCTTCCATGAACCGGTATATTGTCGGTATTCCAGTCCCTCTTCCTTCTGTAAGTTTTAACTCCTTAAAATAATCGCCCAGTTTGCGGTTGCGGTACTCCCGGGTTGTGATCCGCTTTTTCTGTTGAAGCATTTTGGCATCTACTGGTGGCATAGGACCGGCGAAATTCAAAATCTCAATCTTATCGTCCAGAATCTGAATTTCAACAGGATTCGAACGGTCATAACTTTTGTGGTAAACAGCATTAACAACGGCTTCCTCAATGGCCTGATAGGGGTAGTTGAAAAAACGGACAGCCTCGGCCTTTTTGTCGGTTTTGGAAACTATCTCTTCAATAATATTGCTGCGGAAAAAGTCCAAAACCTCCTGGATTTGATAATGAATCGGGCCTTTAAATACCTTCTCGATGTAATCTCTCCCAACGGATCCTTTATGGATCACCACATCAATTCTGGCTCCTTCAAAGAAAGCTTCCGGATTCTCATTAAAAAGCAACAATCCGGCATTTGTTGGCTTGATGTTCTCGGCAGGCCCTTTGATGATCTTCATTTGATCACATAGATCCCTGAAAGGAATTTTAGCACTCTCTTCATACAAAGCACTTTTTATCTGTCGTAAATATGCCTGAATCAGTTTGAGGTCAAGATCCTCAATACTTGCCCGGTGGTTAATCCTGTCATCAAATGGGATTCTGGCCGTAAGCTCAAGTAACCTTCGTTCATTTTCTGAACCTTCCTTTACTTTGATGGTCGTTGAACCTCTTTTTATATACCATGCTTTTTCTTTTGACTTCTCACTTAAACTCACCGGGACTTTGTAAGGTCGCATATCACCTGCCGGAATCCATATCACGAGTATGTGATTATTATCTATCAAATAGGGATGTGAGACCGGAGCGTAGTTCGGAGTAATTTTATAAGACAGCTCAACCAGCTTTTTTTGGATATCATCCAATTGCGAGGGTTTCACTCCCAATGGTGGTAACTTAGCTACTCCATTTTCTTCTTCCACTCCAATAATGATGTATCCTCCGTCAAGGTTGTTGATGTCATTGGCAAAAGCACACATAGAATGAAGTATTTTCTCGGGGTTCCAACCCTTTTTGAGCTCAATACGATCCCATTCAATGGTGTTGCCATGTAGCAATTCATCAATATTTACAGGCAGTGCCATCTATGGATAGTTTGTTTTGGGAATCCGGTTATAAAGCATTTCTTGTACTCCATTTGGGAATGATTCATCAAACCAATGCCAAATTTCAAAGCGGTCTGTACCCTTAGGCCAAATATAGAAATCCTCATCAATGCACTCTTCCTCATCGATGGAGATGTCCGTGAAAGCGTACCACAAATTCCTTAATTCATCTTTATCCATCTTTCTTTAAGCTTTTTAAATACTTTATTTTCTCTTCTGCTACTTTGAAAATTTCGTTTGGATTTTCCTCTTCAATTAATTCGTTTGAAACTTTATCGCTGAGTAAAATCAGCCTAAGTGTTTGTTCATCTTCCTTAAATATGTCTGCGAGAATAGGTAGCATTTCTTTATTCGCAGAGCGCTCTCCTCCTCCGATTTTACTTAATGTGGAGGGATCAATATCAATCATAGCTGCAACCTTTCTTAGTGGCAGCCCTCTTTCTTCCCTTAACTTCCTGATATATTCGCCAAATGGTTTATGCAATTCCATGTGTCCATATTTTGTCAACAAAACAACTATAAATTCCCTTACGGTATTTTTAAGTCTATGTTTTTCTGGAAAAGGATTCGCGGTGCTTTCCACACTATAATATTTAACCGCACAGCTACCAGTGAATAATCTGTCATCATAATAGTTCAAAATATTCACTCCTCCAATTATCAAGAGGTTAGATTCCTATTACCGCATGTATGTAGGGTAAAAAAAGAAGCTCAATGATGTGCGAAGTGAGGAGATGCCGGCTAGGAGGCCGGCATGGCTATGGAGGGTTTAGTCATTTGGTGAAGTTTGAAGATGCAGTCACGAAAACCTTCGGGACTGGAAAAACACCAGCTTCACGGGGAAAAGATGAGCGGCTCGGGGGCCGGTATGACTGTGGGTGATACAGCCCATTACCAAGGAGATGCCGCCCCGAAATCCTTCGGGGCTGGAAATGCACCAGACTAATGGCCGGTATGACTGTGACCCAGGGACTTAATCTTCAAGAATCGTTTCAATTCGCTGCTGCACATCCTGCAAATGAACCCGTGTGGTTCGGTTGGATGTTTGGCCCACAGATCGATCAACCTGACTCTTCAGCGTTTGCAGTTCATCGCGAAGCAACGCTTTAATATCACTGCCGTGAACGCTGCTGTTCGTATTTTCCATATGGCTTTGAACGCTGCTCAAATAGGATCGCTGTAAGTTTCGGCGATACACGTCAATGGGGCTGTTGGATGAAAGTTCACTCCAAACGCCATTTCGTACATCCTCAAGCATTTCTGTAATGGAGTAGGCATTGTCGCCGCGGAAGGTTTCATCTTCTATCAGGCGAATCATTCGTGCGGAGTTCATCACGGTTGCCAGGTGACTACCCTGCAGCGTTTGAATTCGCTCTATGGCTCCGGCGTGTTCAATATTTCGGAGGATGGATTCTTCCAGCAGCCATTCAGGTGTGGTAAAGGCATAATCAACCATAAACTGCATTGCTTTTTTCTGATACTCTTTGCTCACCGGCCGATACACATTTCCTTCCTGGTCGGATGCAATACGCTCCATGTGTACGCCACCGATGTTGACAATCACATGGTTTACATAGCGGCTCCACTGACCAATCAGCTCGCCATAAATTTCTTCTAAATCGTCATATCCTTTGCCGGGAGTGGATGTCCATTCGAGCAGGTTTGGAGTAACAACTCGGAGGTTCATCATTCCGTAGGTGGAAGCCTGAACGGGATCATCGGAAAGGGTTTCGGTCAGGGCAGATGGATCGTAGCCGGTGGATTGTCCAAAGCGATACATCGGGTCGTCGGCCTTGTCGAGAATCCATTGGTTCAGCGTAGCGATTTCGTCTTCGGGAGTACGGGCATCAGGAATCACACGATATCCCCAGTTGATGGCATATTTATCATACGGCCCAATTTTGCGGATAAACCGCTCCACTCCGTCACCCGGCTGGGCGATATAATTTTGTCGGGCATAATCCATCACGGAAGCTGAAACGCCAAATTCTGCGGTAAAATCCGGATCACGAAGGGACTCGACCGGGTAGGATGAATTTGCCTTCATGTTGTGGGGCAGTCCCAGTGCGTGACCAATCTCGTGAGCTATCACCTGGCGAATGGCTTCTTTCAGGTAGTCATCATCAATGCGTAAGTTACGCGCTTTCGGATTTGCGGCCCCGGTTTCGAGCATCAGGCGGTTTCGGTATGATCGAATGTGGTTGTGATACCAGATAATATCACTGGCAATAATTTCTCCCGTGCGTGGATCCGTTGTGCTGGGCCCGGTCGCATTTCGGGTGGTATGGGCGATCCATCGAACCATGTTGTAACGAATATCTTCCGGCTCAAAATTGGGATCTTCCTCCTTAGTGGGAGGCAATTTGGCCTGAATGGCATTTTTAAATCCGGCCACTTCAAACGCTTCATTCCAGTCTTCCACGCCATCAATTACCGCCCGGCGATACTCCTCGGGCGTTCCCGGATCAACGTAGTATACAATCGGTTTGATCGGTTCTACCAATTCTCCGCGTGCATATGCTTCGGGATCAGATGGCTCCAGTCTCCAGCGGCGGATCAGTGATCGCGTAGCGGCTTTCTGTTCATTGGAGCTGAAATCGAGCTGAGTTACAGTGAACCATCCCACACGATAATCATGATGACGTGGCGTCATCGGCTCTTTGGGCAGCAACACCATCGACTGGTTCATCAACACTGAAAGTGTATTGCTTCCACTTGCTGATGGTGGATTCATCGCTTCGTAGGTCATTACGTGTCGCGCTTCCACATTTTGCGGATAGGTACGAACCGTATCAATATAACTACGGCTGGCATCGAGACGACGAACCTGGTACATGCTTCTCAATCGACTGTTCAATCCGGAAATTGCCGGGATATCATTTTCGAACAGGCCGTTTACTTCAATAACAGTGGTGTTTTTATCGGGCCCAACAGCTTTTATATCAAAAGAGGTAATTACCGGCTCAAAATTATTGGCACGAACGGATCGTGAAATAGGCAGGGAGTCGGCCGCAACGCTGTTGTATGAACGCTGACGCAGGTTTATTTTGCCCCGGGACTTATCAAAATAGATAAGTTGCTCTGCGGTTTTTGATCCACTGCTAGTAAACCCGGTGAAATTGGATGGGACAGAGGCAACACGGCTCACCATGAGAAACTCGCGGCCCAACAGGGAATCGGGAATTTCGTAATAAATTTTTTCGCCCACATAGTGAACATCAATCACGCCTTTGCTGGTAATCGCTTTTGATGTGATGACCTTATTGTAATCTGAAATAGGGGTTCGTTCGGCGGGAGTATCAGTAACTGATTTGGTGCTTTGGCAGGAAAGGGTGATGAGT
>JBGTFX010000047.1:0-9967 GCA_041747055.1 Balneolaceae bacterium | reverse complement strand
GTAGTTGAGCAAAGTGTTGCAGTCCCAGGTGTCCAGCCAAAACTATCCATGTCCTTAATAAAAAAAACAATGGGGACTTCAAATTCACGGTTGACTGTAGTTGGGGTATTGGGTGGATCCTACATTTTTAAACCTCCATCTTATAGATTTCCTGAAATGCCAGAAAACGAACATGTAACAATGCGGATGGCAGAATCTTTTGGAATCCAGGTAGTCCCATCATCATTGATTCGATTATTATCAGGAGAATTATCCTATATAACAAAAAGAGTCGATCGAAAAGAAACCGGAGCAAAGATTCACATGATCGATATGTTTCAGATTACAGAAGCATTTGATAAGTACAAAAGCTCCATGGAAAAAGTTGGAAAAGCATTGGGTAACTATTCGAGCAATACTCTGCTTGACAAAACCTTTTACTTTGACTTAGCTATCTTCTCCTTTCTAACTGGAAATAATGACATGCATCTGAAGAACTTCTCTATGATCGAAAACCCTTCCGGTTGGGTGTTGTCTCCTGCATATGATTTGTTAAATGTTGCAATTGTATTTCCTGAAGATACTGAAGAGCTTGCATTGACACTGGCTGGAAAGAAAAAAAAGCTAAAAAGAGAACATTTTGAACAATTGGGAGAGGGGCTTGGATTGACTCCTAAACAGATTAAAGGAAGCTTCAATAGAATGATAAAAAATAAATCAAGATCATTTGATTGGATCGATCGATCCTTCCTGTCAAAGGATATGAAAACAGCTTATAAAAAGGTGCTTGAAGAAAGGTATAGACAATTAGGGCTAAAAGAATAACGGCACAAATCTCGAACTTTGGTTTACGGATACAATTGAAATGGACCTCATTTTTAAGCTCACTCAACTTTCGTAGCCCGTCCGGTAGAAACCACAAATCCTTTGACATTACCATTGCCTTCCCGTTCAATAAGAAATTCCCAAGAGCCGGCTAGGTCTCACCACGGCAGCATTCATCCACATTAATTTTGCACGAAGCGCACTGTCCGTGGCCGTGTACCCACACAATTTGGGCAATCTGACCACAATAGAGACAGCGGCGATTTACTTCGCAAGCGGGTTTTAGCTTTTTGTCAGCGTTAGTTGTCTTCGGTGAGTTCACTGTAGGCAACATCAAGGTTTCGGGGAAGTGACAGAAAATTGCTGGGGCTGAAGTGATCAGGAAATGCTTCAAGTGAAGTAGTTTCCATAATTTCTTCACGGCTCTTGCCCTCGTTAATCTGTTGCTGGGTAAAATCAAGCAGAGCTGAGAGATAATCACGCATGTAAAGAATATCATTTGCTGTGCCGGTAACTCCGTACTCCGGATTTCCGTGGCCAAAAATAAATATGGTATCAGAATCGGCTTCATCAGCTACAGTTTCTAAAAGAGTAATCCATCCCTGAATGGAAGCTCCGCCATTTCGATCAATAAATGGGTACATGCGGTTGAACACCAAATCGCCCATGTGTGCAATATTGGCTTCTTGCATCCAAATCACGGAATCGCCCGAGGTATGCGCGCGGCCGTAATGTTTTGCCATGATGGTTTCTGATCCTAAATCCAGCTCATAAGATTCATCAAACGTGGTCTCGGCATAGGCTTGATTGTCCTCCGACTCCTGAGCCTCAGCCGTACGCTGCTGCAATACAGGAACCTGCTCATGTGCGATAATTCGATATCCGTTTTCGTTCAGAACTTTATTTCCCGCGGTGTGATCGCCGTGATGATGCGTGTTGAAAAGAATTTTGTCCGGTCCGCCGCCAAACTGACTAACTCCACTTACAAAATCTGCCACGGTATCTGCGTACTGCGAGTCGATGGCAACTATCGCACCATCAGTGACCACCCAGCCAATGGTCCCGCCCCTCATGGAAAATGTACCGATTCCATTTCGAAGTTCAGTGAATGGAGAATTTTGGAAAAAGTTAAATTTCGGAATCAAAAAGGTTCCGGCCGAAAGCAGTGCCGTGTGTTTTAGGAAATCGGATCTGTTCATGTTTATAAGGTTAGTTTAATAGTTAAAAATATGTTTATGTGTCATGCCGGACCCCGATCCGGCATCTCCAGCCCCTATTCAAGTTGGGGTTCAGTTATTCAAATTGATGATCATCCCGAATCAACAGAAAAATAGCCGCATGGGGGACAATCAGAAATTTTTCGTTTTCAAATTCAATTTCGTGTGCGCTGCTCTTTATAAAAATGGCCAAATCACCCTCAGAGGCCTGCATTCCTATATATTTTGGTTCGTTCGCTTTATTCTTCCACGGCTCATCCACTTCCTGAAATGGAATGGGATAACCGGGGCCTGTTTTGATGATGTAACCACTCTGAATCTCCTCCTTTTCCTTAACCGAAGCCGGCAGAACCAATCCGCTTTTGGTATGCGTCTCCATCTCTCTTGGTTTGATGAGTACGCGATCACCAATAATGATAAATTTTTCAACGGAGTTGAGGTATTCCTGAATCATAAAATGTGTTTGGGTTAAAAATTCACTTTATTCAATAACATTAAAGTAAATAATTTCCGTGTAACAATGCATGTTTGAACTATATGAATGCTCCCGTCAGAACACTGATGTTGCGGTCAGAAGGGTTATTACGAACTAAAAGCACCCATCAGACGGTAAAACCAACCGTTAAATGGGGATATCAAAGCTATACTTAGCATATTTCCAATCACAAAACCTTAATCTCTATGAAATTCGTTCTTTCACTTTTTTTACTTTGTTCTACATTTATAATGGTTGATAATTCCTTCGCCCAAATTGATCGTGAATCACCGGGTAAATCCTTTGTGACCGGATCCGAAATTATTGGTCAGCGCGGAATGGTGGCAACCAGTCAGCCTCTGGCCACACAGGTAGGGCTTGATGTTTTAAGAAGGGGCGGAAACGCCATTGATGCAGCAATCGCCGCCAACGCTGCCATTGGGTTGATGGAGCCAACGGGTAATGGAATTGGGGGTGATCTTTTTGCGATTATCTGGCACGCGGAAAGTGAGCAGCTGTATGCAATCAACGCAAGCGGAAGATCACCACGCGGACTTTCGTACGATGCCTTACTGCAAATTTTGGATGAAAAAGGTGAGGATTCCATTCCGGCTTACGACCTGCTTTCTGTATCGGTGCCGGGCGCAGTGGATGGCTGGTTTGAACTTCATGATCGCTTTGGGTCTCTCCCAATGGATCAGATTTTAGAGGAACCAATCTATTATGCTGAAGAAGGGTTTCCTGTGAGTGAAACAATCTCTATGTATTGGCAGAGGTCGGCATCCTTTTTGAAAAGTCAACCCGGAGCATTCGAAGAGACATTCACGATCGACGGACGGGGTCCGGAGAAAGGGGAGATTTTTAGAAACCCTGATCTTGGAAATACATTTCGCCTGTTGGCAGAACATGGGCGCGACGCTTTTTATCGCGGTGAAATTGCCGAAAAAATTGATGCCTGGATGCAGGAAGAGGGAGGCTATTTGCGATTCGAAGATTTTGATCAGCACACATCAGAGTGGGTAGAACCTGAAACCGTAAATTATCGCGGGTATGATATTTATCAGGTAGGTGGAAATTTGCAGGGAACCGCGGTACTTCAAATGCTCAATATACTGGAGGGATTTGATCTCAAATCAACAGGATTTGGAACCGAAGAGACACTTCATTTGATGACCGAAGCCAAAAAGCTGGCTTTTGAAGATCGCGCTAAACATTATACAGATTCAGACTTTTATGACATCCCTATCGAAACACTGCTTTCCAAAGAGTATGCTGCAGAGCGACGGGAATTAATTGGCGAAAGAGCCATGAGAGATGTAACCACCGGTGTAGATGTGCTGGAAGATGGAGATACCATCTACCTCACAACGGCAGATAAAGACGGCAATATGGTTTCGCTCATACAGAGCAATTTCCGCGGAATGGGTACCGGATTTGTAGTACCGGGCACAGGGTTCAGTTTTCAAAATCGCGGTGAACTCTTCTCTCTTGATCCCGCTCACCCCAACGTATACGCACCAAATAAGCGTCCTTTCCACACCATTATTCCCGGTTTTGCAATGAAAGATGGCCAGCCGTGGTTCAGTTTTGGGAATATGGGCGGAGCGTATCAACCCGTGGGTCATGTGAGCCTCCTCACAAATATTATTGATTTTGGAATGAACATCCAGGAAGCGGGTGATGCATTTCGATGGATGCATAATGGTTCAACAGAGCCAACCGAAGGTGCGGATGACTCACTGAGTGACGGTGGAATTTTACATCTGGAATCGGGCGTAGATTACGGTGTTGTTCGTGCACTGCGCGACCGGGGGCATACGGTTAGAATTGGTGAAAACTTTTTTGGCCGATACCAGGGAATTCTATACAACAATGAACAAGGAGTGTACTATGGAGCTTCAGAATCAAGATTCGACGGGCAGGCTGCGGGTTATTAAACTTTTTGATGGGTTCAACACAGGCCTGTCAGGTTTTTAAAATCTGACAGGTCATTTTTTGCTTAAACCTGTCAGCACCCACCGGATCTGACAGCGTTGGTTTAAGGGTAAGAATTTAATGTTTACTTTTTGCTTCAGAGGTGGCCGACGCTGACAGAAACCCGGAAAAGCGACGGGAATGCTGTCAGGCCTTTATTTTGTTTTGTTGGCAATTAATACAAATATTGGCTCATTCATCAAATCAAAAACCTACCAAAACATGAGAGTCCAAGTTATTCGAAATATTAGTTTTACGATTTTTTTTTTGTCACTTTTCCTATCCTGCAGTTCAGAGTCAGAACCTGATAGCTTAGCTCAATTCAACGATATACCTATAACTGAGATTCGACTGATTTCCGAATTTGATCAATCGGGTGATTACTATTTTCAATATCTGACCACAGAGTCAACGGCATTATCTAATGGTAATGTCATCTTAAGCGATGGAGATGGAGAATTCATAATTCAAGTTGATGAAGAGGGGAATTTTATTAGACAAATCTCGCGAAGTGGAAGGGGGCCCGGAGAGATTCAGAGTCCATTAACAGTAAAATTAGCAGACGACTCAACATTATTAATTTATGATCAAAGCAGAAAAAGTATTATTCGCAAAACACTGGATGCATCTGTGATTAAAGAATTTTCTCCTACAATGAGAGGGAATTTGCGGGTAATAGGGGCCGCAGCAACTTCTGATGAAAATATTATCAGTTTATTATGGTGGGATACTTCCTTTTTGATGATGGAAGATGAAGAGTCAGCCACTATATTTAAAAGCTATAATGTAGAGACAGATGAAATCTTGCGTCGGGTTGACTATCCGGGAGAGACACGGGCAAGGGTATTTGAAGGTGGCCGACTTGTTGGTGGTAAATTAGTGCCATTTGTTGGGGAACTTCTTCACGACCATTCACCCATCGATCACCAGCTGTATGTATTTTGGTCTGAAAATCCCGAAATAGCCGTTTTAGATCCTATAGAGTTAGATACGTTGCGTACCATTCCTGTCAATTTACCATCAGAAAAGCTTTCTAATGCCGAGCGTGATTCATTGCAGGGGGAATTCAGATCTATAGAATGGAGTACTGCGGATAAACTGCTTCCGGATATAAAAACACCGACGGATGGAATGTTAATCGATCACAAAAACAGGATTTGGCTCAAACTTACGCTACGATCTGATTATCAGGAATGGATCGTTTTAAATCAGGATGGTGAGCCGGAAATACGAGTTCAATTTCCAAAAGTGGGGATGGTTACCCACGTTTCAGAACAACATATCGGATTTCGTGTTGATGGTCATCTTTTTGCACTTTATGAGTTGCTGGAATAGCACAATCTGTCAGCACCCACAGGATCTGACAGCGTTGATTTGTGGGGTGTGGGTTGTTTACTATCATTTTTCACAATGGATAGCGGACGCTGACAGAAACCCGAAATACGCCGGGAATGCTGTCAGGTCTTTTATTCACAACCTAACGGGTCTTTTTTAAGCCGATAACAAATTGTACAACCGAATATTTAAATAAAGTTTTTCTCTCCCAACCTGTTTGCTTTTTAAGAAGCCCGCATCTTCCAGCTCCCGAAGGTATTCTGCTGCTGTTTGGCGTTTGGCAATATCCCGCTCCACCAGGTATTTAACCTTGCAATAGGGTTGTTCAAACAATAATTCAATCAGTTCTTTTGAGTATACGCGCCCCGGTAGTTTCTCTCTGGCAAGTTCCAGGGTTTCTTCGAGCAGTGTAAGGATCTGTCCTATTTGATCCATTGTTTGTTGGGAAGTTTTTTCAACTGCTTTCAGCATAAATAGAATCCAGGGTTCCCAGGCTTGCTGTTCGGTCACATCACGTAGCAGTTTGTAATAGTTTTGTTTTTCGTTAATGATAGCATCACTCAAATAGAGTACAGGATGGGTTAGTAACTCCTTTTTCATCAGATAGAGAATGTTGATAAGCCTGCCGGTACGACCGTTGCCATCATCAAAAGGGTGTATTGCTTCAAACTGAGAATGTGCCACAGCCATTTTAATTAGTGGATCTACATCATCCTTCACGTGCATATACTCCTCCAAATTAATCAATAAATTGCGGATCAGTGCCTCCCCTTCCGGTGGCCAGTAGATAATATTTTTGGTGATTGGATTGGCAATCACTGTGCCTGGTTCGGTGCGGATACCCGCGCTCGATTCCTTGATGATCTGCATCAATTGGATAAAAAGATCTGTTGATAGTGGTCGATATTTCAGGGCCTCAACTCCTTTCCACAATGCTTGTCGGTATCGAAGCACTTCTTTAGTTTGCAGATCTACATTATTGTCTTCAGCTGAAAGCGCAGTAAAAAGCTTGTCATTAGTTGTTACAACATTCTCAATTTCAGAGCTTGATTTGGCCTCTTGCAAAACAATGGAATTTACAAGCATTGATGGATTAGGCAGGCTCTCCGATTTTCCCTTCAGTTCAGCCAATGCACGGTTCGCGCTGATGGCAGCTTTAAGAATAGCTGGAGTTTCAATTGCCGCAACAGGTGGTAACGGTGGCAAATAATTATGTGGTTTATCTGAGCTGTATGACATGTCGATGATTTCAACAAGATTTAAAAATATGTCGAAATATAGTGATTAAATCGACACGAATGAAATGCGTGTCGATGCCATCAACCTGTTTATACCTACCGGACTATGTCCGCCAACAGGCTGATCTGTCAGCGTTGGGTTTTGAGGTAGGGGAATTAGTTGGTGGTTACTTTTACCAATACGTCTGACGCTGACATCCGAAGCGTTGGGTGTAAGGGGGCAAGAATCAGTGTTTACTTTTACTTCAGAGATGGCCGACGCTGACAGAAACCCGATAAAACACCGGGAATGCTGTCAGGTCTTTTCACTCATCAAAAACATTCCTGTACATATCACTTTTGGTTTCGAAATTTTTTCCGGTAAGGTAGCGGTAATGTTTATCCAGCGATTTAATTTTTGCATGATCTTCTTCATCAAGCTGAATGTTTTTACTTTTGAAATTCTCCTCGATTCGACCGGGATTTGTAGATTTTGGAATTATAAGGGTATCACGTTCTACAGCCCACTTAATCAGTACTTGTGCGGGGGTTGCATCATGCTTAACGGCAATCGTATTGATGATTTTATTATTTAATAATGACGGTTCATTATCTGCTTTCAAAGAGTCGGGCCGATCGCGGCTGCCGAGGGGAGAATAGGCGGTGACCAAAATTTCATTTTTTTTGCAATACTCAAGCAGATCATCCTGTTGCAGATAAGGATGGAGTTCTATCTGATTCATCTCGGGTAAATGATCGGTTTTGGTTTTCAGTTCAGCTAGCTTTTTTTGGCTGAAATTGGAAACACCCACGTGTTTTACCAACCCTTGTTTTTTGGCTTCAAGCATTGCCTCCCAGGTTTCAATGATTGGCGCGTCTTTAAGTGATAGATAGTCAGCGTCACTTTTCGGAACTTCTTTAAGTCCCGGAAGAAAAGCAACCGGCCAGTGGATCAGGTAGAGATCGAGATAGTCCAGCATTAAATCACTTAAAGTGCTTTTTAAAGCTGGAAGTACATCTTCGCGTTTATGGGCGTTATTCCAAAGTTTGGAGGTGATTCGCACATTTTCTCGTTTTATACCATACTCCGGAAAAGATTCTGCCAGTACACTGCCGATTTCAGCTTCATTTCCATAAGCGGCGGCGCAATCAATGTGCCGATAGCCAACCTTTAGAGCCGCTATTACCGCCATTCCCACCTTGTCTGCGTCCGACTTCCACGTGCCCAGACCAATTGCATCAATTGTATCACCATCTCTAAATTTGAAAGTTTTCATAAGTTTATTTCTCTTGCTAAATAGATTAATCATACATCCAATTCTCTATTTATAAGAGACTTATGTAAATTTGGTTCCAATAATAATTTTAATGAATGACTGCGTGTTTACTATCATTTGAACGGGTTAACAATTTGAAGTGAACCTATTTTTTGACCGTTTTGAAGATCTTCTGAATATAAAATAGATGCTGACACTTCGTTTGCTGATGCAATGATCAAAGAATCATAAAATGAGTATTTTAGCTTATCAGCTATGTTTAATGCTGAGAAAATTAGTTCTTTGCTCGGATATACGTGCCAAATAGGGTGCAATATGGTTTCGACAAATATTTTGCAATCTGTTGTAGTGAGCGGTACTTGAAACTTTCGGGTAGATACATTGACGAACTCTTGAACTACCTGATAACTAATCGATGTATTCTGATATTCAATTCCGTCAGAAATAAGTGTTTGAGCGATCTCTTTTTTACGGGCATCTCCATCATCAAATGAGTAGACAATAATGTTTGTATCAAGGAAATATTTATCGCTCATTCATTTCGTCTCTAGTAAATTTTTTTCCGGCTTTCACATAATCCAGTTTATTCATAATATTTTTATACTCATCTTTTGATTCACCCCGAGTGGCATAATGTTTCAACCATTCTCTAAACCGTTTATTTAAGGATGTATTTTCAAGCCGAGCTTTTGTTCGGGCTTTTTCGATAAGTGATTCCTCTGCTGAAAAGGTAATATTCTTCATAGCTATTTAGATTACACGAGTTTCGTGTAATCTAATATTTGTCATGTAATATTACAAAAAATAGAGAGTATTGTTTTTCATCGAACAATAACAGGAAATTTTCATGCTGAAAAATTTGTATAAATACTAAATTAACATGATCAAAATGACAGAAAAAATTGCAGTAGTAACAGGAGCTAATTCCGGAATTGGTAAAATCACATCCAGGGCACTTTTAAATGAAGGGTATCGCGTGGTGATGATCTGCCGAAATCCTGATAAAGCAGATGCAGCCAAAAAAGAAATTACCGAGGATACCGGTAACGACCGGGCTGATATTTTGATTTGTGATTTAAGTGATATGGATCAAATCAGGCAGACTGCTTCAAAAATCAATTCCGATTATGATCGGCTTGATCGGCTGGTAAATAATGCCGGTTTTCTACCCGATGGCAAGCGTCAGGAAACGCAGGATGGCATTGAGGTGACTTTTGCGGTGAATCATCTTGCCTATTTTTTGCTCACCAAAGAGTTGATGCCTCTACTAAAAAAAACGGAGCTTTCCCGCATTATAAATGTGGCATCAGAAGCTCATCGATACGGTGAATTTGATCCGAATAATATTCAGCTGAAAAAAAGGTACACAGCTTCAAAGGCGTATGGCAATTCCAAGCTTTTTAACATGATGTTTACTCATCAGTTGAATAAAGAAATTCAGGGAAAAGACATAACTACTTATAGTTTGCATCCTGGTGTGGTGAATACAAACTTTGCGGCTGAATCAAACTCACTGTTTGCCAAACTTTTCAATCTTGGACGATTTTTTATGATCTCTCCTGAAAAGGGTGCACAGACGACAATTTATCTGTGTACAGAGCCCGGAATTGAAAAACATTCAGGTAAATATTTCTCGAAGCTAAAACCGATCAAGCCAAGTAAAAGGGC
>JBGTFX010000046.1:0-8643 GCA_041747055.1 Balneolaceae bacterium | reverse complement strand
GTCTTCCCGTGATCCACGTGACCTATCGTGCCTATGTTTACGTGCGGCTTATTACGTTGAAATTGTTCTTTTGCCATGACTAAAAAATTAATTAATAGTTTGTTATTTAACCTGCTGCCTGAAGAGCCGATAGTCGGAATTGAACCGACGACCCCTTCCTTACCATGGAAGTGCTCTACCCCTGAGCTATATCGGCTATTTTCAGTGAGCGGGCGATCGGACTCGAACCGACAACATTCACCTTGGAAGGGTGACGCTCTACCAATTGAGCTACGCCCGCTTAATACAACTGCGTGGGGGGAGCAGGATTCGAACCTACGAAGTCGTAAGACAACAGATTTACAGTCTGCCCCAGTTGGCCGCTTTGGTATCCCCCCAAAGTCTATTTCAATAAAATTTACTAAGAGCCAGTGACCGGATTCGAACCGATGACCGGCGGTTTACAAAACCGCTGCTCTACCCCTGAGCTACACTGGCTAATACACATTATTTCAAATTACTATTTACAACTACCAGTATTTCAAAATGACGAACTCAATTACCGGCGGTTTATCCCGAAATCCTTCGGGACTCTACCCCTGAGCTACACTGGCTAATAACACAATATTTCAAATTCCACCATTTCTTGCGCGCGTACCTATCTATTTATTGCCCCTAAAGAAAAAGCTTTAAATGAATTTATACGCTTCAAGTAATGATTAGACTGTTTTATCATTCCATAATTCGCAATTGCGAAAGACATGAAATCTAAAAACATATTTTATACTTGTCAACAAAGAAGACAGTAATTTTTATAAAATATTCCTCATTCTTTATTTTCTTTTTTTCTGTAATTATAAATCACCTTAATCACTACCAGTATGATTATAATTGAAAGTATAACAGTTCCATATATGTTCAGGTAATGGCCAATAATTTGCCAATTTTCATTTACTATCCATCCCAGGCCTAATAGTAAAAAATTCCACACGAGTGAACTCACTGAACTACTAATAATCGTTTGATATACTTTTGTACGTGTTAATCCGGCTGTTACTGAAATAATGGATCTTGTACCTGCCAAAAATCGATTTGCCACTATAACCCATTGCCCCCATCTTGCCATCCATCTCGTCGCTTTATCAAAGTATTTAATATCCAGAAACCTCAATAGCCAATAACTTTTTTTGCGCTGTGCAATTTTATCCCCAAAGTATCTCCCAATTGCATACATGTTCATAAATCCTATGACGGATGCAATAGTTGTTATACCCAGAGCAGCAGAAAATCCTACAAATTGTTCAGCTGCTAAGTATCCTCCAAACACAATTAATAAATCACCTGGAATGGGAGGTACGATATTTTCAAGATAAGCGATTAATCCTAATATTAGATAGATACTTACCGGCGATAGCGTTTGAATCCAATCGATCAATTGCTGAGTATAGACTTCCATATTCTAATCCATATCGGATTTAAAAATCAGCGCTACAGCATGAACAGCAATTCCTTCTGACCTGCCAACAAAACCCATTTTTTCATTTGTTGTGGCTTTAATTGACACCTGATCTATTTCGCAACTTAGGATGGAACTTATCCTCTTTCTTATCTTCAGCACATGAGGCAGAATTTTGGGAGCCTCAGCAACGATTGTTGCGTCCAAATTGGAGAGTTTATACCCGGAACCTTTTATCAGCTGGTAAGACTCTTTAAGTAAAATTGCGCTGTCTGCATTTTTGTACTTTGGATCAGTATCAGGAAAGTGAGTTCCAATATCACCAAGTCCGGCAGCTCCTAAAAGCGCGTCTGTTATAGAATGCAATAATACATCGGCATCTGAATGACCTTTCAGCCCTTTCGAAAAAGGAATTTCAACCCCACCCAGTAAAAGCTTTCTACCAACCTCAAATGGATGAACATCATATCCTAAACCAATTCTAAAATTCATTTTTTCTGATTTTCAATCAACATCTCCGCAATAGAGAAATCAATTGGATAAGTAAGTTTAAAATTTTGGCGATCACCAAGAACTACCACAACTTTTCCTCCCATGTTTTCTACTAACGAAGCATCATCTGTAGCTGTAACTTTTTTGGTTGTAGAGTTATTGTAAGCATTAGTCAAAAGTATGCGTTCAAAAACCTGAGGTGTTTGCGCCTGCCAAAGTGTTTTTCTTTTTGGTGTCTTAACAATTTCCAAGCTCGAATTAACTTCTTTTATTGTATCCTTAACGGGGATACCCGCAATTGCACCCCCTGTTTTTTTTGCCGCTTTAACACACTCTTTAATTAATTCCAAAGTCACAAATGGCCTTACTGCATCATGTACAATCACATAATCAATAGATCCATCAAGCACATCTAATGCATTAACAATAGAATCTTGCCTCTCTTTTCCACCAATAACAACAATCGTTTTTATGCCGGGGAAAATCCTGGAAAGAATTTCCTCTGTCAGGCGTAGATATTCTTCCGATGTTGAAACTACTACCTGTTTTAAATTTGGAAGAGAAGCAAACCGAAGCAACGTATGTTCCAATACCAACTTGTCGCCCAGCATTAAGTAAGGTTTTGGAGTCTTTTTCCCCATTCGCTTACCTGCACCTGCAGCAGGGACAATAAGTGATAGTATTGGTTCTGACACGTTCTAAATAATCAACATTGCATCGCCAAAGGAGAAGAACCTGTAATCTTTCTCTTTCGCTTCTTTATATGCTTCCATGATAAAATCATAGCTGCCAAAAGCTGCCGCAAGCATCAATAAAGTGGACTCAGGCCGATGAAAATTTGTAATTATCGATTCGGTAATTTTGAATGGATAATCTGGATAAATAAATTTATCTGTCCATCCTGTACCCTCTTTGCTCATTCCGCTGGCCATAACACTTGTTTCAATAACCCGAACAGCAGAAGTTCCACAAGCAATCACTTTGCTTTTTTTACTTTTTAAAGCTGTATTAATTTTATCTGATGTCTCCTTTGATATGTAAAAATTCTCAGAATCCATTCGGTGCTTTGTTAAATCCTCTACTTCCACATTGCGGAAAGTACCCCATCCAATATGAAGAGTTACCGGTAAAAATTCTGCTCCTTTATCTTCAATTTTCTTAACCAATTCCGGCGTGAAATGCATTCCGGCGGTAGGCGCCGCAACAGCTCCCCGCTCCTTTGCAAAAATAGTTTGATATTTTTCCTTATCAGATTCTTTAGGCTCTCTTTCGATATATGGAGGAAGCGGCATATCACCAATTTCATCCAAACGCTCATAAAGCTCATGATTTGGCCCATCATATAGAAACCGAATAGTACGTCCTCTGGATGTTGTATTATCTACAACTTCGGCCATTAAATCTTCACCAAAATAGAGCTTGTTTCCAATTCGAATTTTTCGGGCAGGCTCAACCAAAACATCCCAAAGCATGTTTTCAGGCATTAGCTCCCGCAAAAGAAACACTTCAATATCAGCGTCTGTTTTCTCTTTCTTTCCTTTTAATTTCGCAGGAAACACCTTCGTGTTATTGTAAATGATTACGTCACCTTCGTTCACATATTTGTGAATATCGGCAAATGTTTCATGCTTTATGGACTTATCCTCTCTGTTGAGAACCATTAATTTAGATGAATCTCTTGGCTCAAGTGGCTCTTCGGGAACATTAAAGTCATCGATTTCAAATTTGAAATCTGTAAGTTTCATCTTCATACGCTGCAGTATATTTATGGGTATTAGTTTATTGAAAATATGTTAGCCTGTTAATATATCGCATTTTTTGTGGCACTACAAGGATAACTTCATTAATATACTATTCTACCTCTCCTTTCCGTTATGGCCTCTGAATTAGTCTTATCACCTTACAAAAATTTTACTGTTTGACTAATAATTTTTATGCTAATTTGTTTGTTAACTGTTAGTGTTTATGTATTATTATAGAAGAATGTTTTTCATTAAATACTGGATCCATCTATGAAATTTTTAACTTCAATTTTACTGTTTTTCTTTTTCAGCGTTTCTATTGCTGACGCTCAATTCAGAGATGATTTAAATTCAGCCAATGATTACAGTGCAACTGTGGCTCATAATTCTAATTCGTCACCAGGAATTATGAATATGTTGAATATGACAATGGGACACTCCTATTCTATGACTTTTGCAAATTTTGGCGGGCAGACACAAAATCTTAACGCTTATACCAATTCAATGTATTTTGATGTTAGCGATAATCTGGACGCTCAGGTCGATGTTTCCTTGTTACACTCTCCTTTTGGAAACAGTTTTATGACTAATAACGATTTAGGTGCAAGAATTATACTCGATCGTGCCAGAATAAATTACCAGCTCTCAGATAATGCCTCTATATCTTTCGAGGTATCGCAACGTCCATCTTATTATTCTCCATTTGGCGGATATGGATTTGGCAACCGCACTAACGCCTTCGATAGAAGATCTACGTGGTATTAATTTTCTGAATGTCTAAAATCAATAATCAAACTGACCAATCATCACTCTTATTAAACACTTCCATTGGGTTTCTTAGTGTTCTCCTATTCATCCTCGTTTTTGCACTCGTCACACGGTTTATTTATCCACGAATTGTCGCCGATCGAATTGATCCCGATCCTGCACTAATCAGTAACGTTATCCAAATTGAAGTTTTAAATGGATGTGGTGTTCCGGGAATTGCAACAGCCTTCACCAGTACACTTCGTAGTTATGGGTTTGATGTGATTGAAACAGGTAATTTCGATCATTTTGATGTCGAAAATACATTTGTAATTACCCGTGGCAACAAAATTGAAAATGCAAGAAGAGTAGCTAAAGCAATTGGAATCCAAGAATCGCAAATTTTACGGGAAGAGTCACACGAATTCTATCTTGATGTAACACTCATTATTGGTTCAGATTATGAAACATTAAACTTATAAATAAATGCCTATGACCAAAAGTAAAGAGAAACCTTCAGATCAGTTTATGACTGATCTGAAAAGTGGCACCATTGATTCAACAGCACTTATTGAATCCATAACAAATGCGCTGCACGAAAAAAAAGCAAAAGAAATTGTTCTTTTAGATGTAAGAGGGCTTACAACCTTGACTGATTATTTTATCATCTGTCATGGTACGTCAGAAACGCAAATACGAGCACTTGCCAACAGCGTTACAGAAATGACAAAAAAAGATATTGGCGAAGCAGTTTGGCAAAAAGAAGGATTGGACGCCCGACGATGGATTATTTTAGATTATGTAAACGTGGTAGTGCATATATTCAGCCAAGAAAAAAGAGAGTTTTATGGAGTAGAGAGAATGTGGAATGATGCTGTTCGAACTGAACTTGAAGATGCAAAGTAATTTTGTATTCTAATATAGTATGATGTTCAGTGATTTGAGTCTAAACCAAAACGATCTTGAAAGCTTTTCTGAAAAATCCCTTAGCTATATCTATCACCATTTTTGCAATGGTGGTGATTGGCTATGTAGCATTTGAAATAACAGAAAGATTTCACATTCAAGACCTAAACAATCCTGAACTTTTAATTCATGAAAGTCTCAATGAAGCAGAAGAAATCTACGAAACTTTAAAAGGTGGCCTTGTAGAGGAAACTTATGAATTATCAGCCCAGATAAAATCGCTTCTTCAACGAGAACAAAATCGCCAGCTTATTCATCAAACACTTCTGGATTACAATTTCTGGGGCGCTACTTTATACAAAGATAATCAACCCTGGAGCTGGTCGGGATTTAACCTGACACTGATTCAGGACTTATTGAATACCCGGCAAGATACCGTTCATACATCTGTAGCAAGAACAAATAATGTCACCTTTTTACAGGGTGAAATTTCATTTACCTCAAGAGATTCAAACTATCGGCTTTTAACTGCAAAAAAGGTTGAACACTCAACTAATCTACCATTTACCGATAATATTACTTTCGACTTAGCTAATCATTCCTCGTTAAACCAGTTATTCCCGGTCAATTTTAGCTTTTTCGATCCGTTACCCGATGAACCTCTTCTTTATCGAATATTATCAACATCTACTGCTGATTCTGCGGGTGTGGTCTTTTCAAAATACGGTGATTTAAATTCATACCAGGAAATTCACCAAGATTGGTTATCTCAATGGAGGATATATTTCCACATTGCCATATTTGCTTCTCTTTTATTGGTCTTTCTTATTTTCTCAATTACCAGAAATAATCCAACCGCTATTCTTTCTCAAATTGGGTTGCTTGCCCTTGCTTGGTATGCAATTTCCGCTTCGGGGCTCATCAATACCTGGATTGATTTATATATTGCTGATGGCTCATCCGAAATGCTAGAAAGCCAATTTCTATTGGGTGATTATATATTTAACACAGTATTTCTATCACTCTTTTTTTTAGTCACCTATAATGCATTAAAAGGGTATAAACGAGTTGGAGTAAATAAATTGCAGTTACAGGGAGTTTTATTCTCACTGGTATATGGAGTACTACAGTTTTTAATCCTGATATTTTTTGTAACAAGTACCCAAAACTTAACTGTAGAAACTTCAATTCCGCTCCTCGATCTCGAGCTTATTCCCTATGTAAGTTCCTTCTTATATTATTTGACTACGGCTGTTTTTTTACTTTCAACAGCAGGAATCTGTATTTCTATAGGCCATTTTCTATTCAAGCTGGAAGAAGATAAAGCTATTCTCATATTTATATCCACAACATTCAGTTTTATCACCTTCGCTTTTTTAAGCACTCAATTTTTAGATGTTGATCTTTACATCCTCTGGCAAATCCTGCTTATTTTTTTAATCTATTTTGCCTTCATTTTTACAGCATGGTTTATCGCTTATTACCCTAATTATTTTGCCACTACATCGGGTTTTAGAAAAATGATGATTAGCGTATTTATCACCTCAATTTTTATCTACGTAATTGTATGGAATACAACATCACAAAGAACCGACCGCGAACTTTTTAATGTAGCTGTTGAGTATTCTAAAGAACAGGATAGTGATGGCAGAATGATTCTGAGAAATTTGTTAACTGAACTCGAGCAGCAGTTGACTCCAACAACTGAAGAAGAGGCACTAAACAATACGAACCTGTTGCGGAGTCGTTTTCAGCGGGTGATACAAGCTAATATCAATCCGGAATGGCAACGTTTTACGTTTGATGTAAAACTGCTATTTCCTGACGGTGAACTTATTTCAGATTATTCAACAAGTTTAGACTCCCCGGCTTGGACCGCCCTCTTTGATACAGATTTGATGTTGCGATCGCACAGAGGTGAACAAATTCGTATGGAAACAAATCGGCCCGTTACATGGGGACGACCTGACGGAATTGGAGAAGATTATAGATCATTCCACAGGGGATGGATCCCAATCTATGATGCGAATAATTCCAGATCAATTATAGCGTGGATTTTTGGGGCTGTATACCAGGAAAGGCCCGATTTCAATAAACCTATTCGTGCAGTTTTAGCCGCAGCCACCGACGAGGAATGGAAAAAAAGCTTCTATATGGCTGAATTTTCCGGAAATAGGGTTACTCGCAGTGCTACAAAAGGTATCTACACAGACCAACCTGAGTATAACCGTTTATCCGATATTGAATTTTCCATTGCAATGGAAGATTCCATCGCTTACCTCACTACCATTACCTCGCAGGGAGCTTTTAGGGAGATACTCCTCAGGACCGGCGAACGAAATATCATAAAAGTAAGCACTCCACGCCCGGCTATTAATAACCATTTGTTTTCCTATTTCCGTCTGTTAATTGTCCTGGTTTTCTTTGGGTTATTTATGATGGGGATCCTCTCCATATTAGGATTTAAAAAGTTTAAATTATTTGGTCAAAGCAAAAGATTTCAGCATCGTCTTATAGATGGACTTACTCTTGCTACGTTTTTGTTTCTTACCGTATTAATATTCGCAACACAATATGCGGTCAGTAATCAAAGTGAAAGTAACCTGCAGCGGGAGCTTGTTTACGAGCTTAAAAATTTAGGTGAATCTGTACGTTTAGCCGCAGATTTTTCAAATGAAGACTTTTCTATTCCTCTATCCACACTTACTTCACCTTTAAATGTTGATGCTATTTTCTATAAAAATGTTTGGGTTTCAGAATCCACCACACCTCAAATATTTCAACAGCATTTACTTCCCAGAATTTTACCATATGATGTATATGAATTTTTATACAACAGGGAAAGAAGGCATGTGATTAGAAAAATTCAGTTAGGAAATGAAACATTGCTGGTTGGTTTTCGAGCAGTACTGAATGATAATAATGAACCCATCGGAGTTATAGCTATACCAACATTTGTACAGTCACCTGTCTACAAAGAACAACTTCTTGAAACCACCAGCTATTTATTTGCTATTTACTTTGCACTCTTTACGTTATTTATTATTGGATCGGTGGCACTTTCAAACCGATTAACAAGGCCTTTGCAGATTATTCAACGAGGATTAAATAAGATTTCACGTGGAGAACGTCAGACTAAAATTAACATTTCCAGTAAGGACGAAATTGGTTCCCTTGCATTAGCTTACAACCAAATGGTTATTCGGCTTGATGAAGCTCGAAAAGAATTAATTAAAGCGGAACGAGAATCTGCATGGCAGGAAATGGCCCAGCAAGTTGCACACGAGATTAAAAATCCGTTAACGCCAATGAAGCTAAACC
>JBGTFX010000045.1:0-4116 GCA_041747055.1 Balneolaceae bacterium | reverse complement strand
TCATCCGTTGTAAACAGAGTTAAGTTCGCTTTATTTCCTTTTTCTAATTTTGGGATGTCCAAATTCAAAATCTTTCTCGGATTTGTAATCAGTTTATCCAGTAATTCATTTAACGTTAGCATACCCGGTTTTAGTAATTGTTTTACAGAAATGCTCCAGGCTGTTTCCAAACCAATTATTCCATTGGGCGCATAGATAAACTCAACCTCTTTCTCGTCTACAGAGTGCGGTGCGTGATCGGTACATATCACATCAATTGTGCCATCCACCAAGCCTTCAATCATTGCATCAACATCGTCCTGTGTTCTTAGCGGCGGATGCATTTTTACATTGGTGTCGAAATCACGCTTTTCAACTTCTTCATCGGTCAGATCAAAATGGTGAGCACAAACTTCTGTCGTTACATTTACTCCTTCCTCTTTTGCCTTTCGAATCAAATCAACGGCTTTGCGTGTACTTATATGCGCCACGTGAATGTGTCCGCCCGTAAATTCAGCCAGTAAAATATCGCGGGCAATCATCGTTTCTTCGGCAATTCCGGGAGTTCCGTCGAGTCCAAGTCGGGTTGATACATCCCCTTCATTCATGTGACCGGGACGTGAAAGCTTCAGGTCTTCCTCGTGGTTGATGATCGGCATTCCAAGCATGGAAGAGTATTCCAGGGCAACGCGCATCACCTGTGAGCTCGCCACAGGGTCACCATCATCACTAAACGCAACGGCTCCTCCTTTTTTCATGTCCGCCATTTCAGCGATCGATTTCCCTGCCCGATCTTTGGTAACACACCCAATTGGGTGGACGTCAACCGCTTCACTTTCTGATTTCTTCCTAATGTATTCCACCACATCACGGGTATGAATGGCGGGTTTTGTATTCGGCATGCACGCTACTTCCGTAAACCCGCCAAAAGCCGCTGAACGGCAACCCGTTTCAATCGTCTCTTTGTGCTCAAACCCCGGCTCGCGAAAATGAACATGCATATCCATCCATCCGCCACTTACAAATGCTCCGCCTGCATCAAATACTTCTTCGTTTTCTTTAGGCTTTAAATCACTCCCAATTTCTTCGATAACTCCATCGCGAATTCGGAGATTCATTGTTTCTTTGCCGTTATAGCTGTCACCAACAGGAATGCAGTTTTGTATGAGAAGGTTTGGAGTCATTTTTATAAAAAATGTAGATTAAATTTGAACAGAATATAGGCTGATTTCAGCTGAATTACGATTCCAAATCCTGATTTTGATTTAGCTATAGTTACTATTTCAAGTCTTGTTTAAGTACCCGTCTGACGGCTTTAGAAAGTAAATTATTACTACTTACCAGTAATCAATCGTCTGATGGGTGTCAATATTCTTCCCTTAAAACCTGAGTTCGATCAATATTGTCTTTTTAAATTTAAAAAAAGACCGTATAAACTTATCGTCATCCAGCCCCTTATTCCACCGGAATTTCTTTGAAAGGGTACATTCAATCCCGAAGGGATTAAATGTGAATAGCTCCGGGTGAAACCCGGTGTGGATTGGAGCCCACACCTATCACAATCCCGGACGGGGTATTTACTCCCAATTTTTTGATGAGAGAGAAAATCACGCAAAAAAGCTGAACCGGTTTGATTGGATCAGTTTCTGTGCCGTTGAGCGAGAAGCTGACCACCCGCTTCGGCCTAAAACTTATCAACCACTTGACCCTGTATGGAAGAAATTTGGCTATCAAAAACACCCGGAGCTCACAACGTTCTACTCCTGGAAAGATGTAGATGGAGAGAAAGAATCAAAAAAGAAGATGGTTTTTTGGATGAAAAAGTTAGCTGGTTCTCTACCTAAATGAATTAGTAAATATATTCGACTTTATTCTTGCCATTGCAGCATGAAAAAGAGATTTTCAAAGCTATGGCAAAACAGATCCCTTTTGCGTTTGATGTGGCTTCGGTAAGCGACATCACCCATCAGATAAAATCGCTTCTCGAATCGAACTTCATAGACGTACTTGTGGAGGGTGAGCTGAGTAATGTGAATCAGAGTCGTAATGGCCATATTTATTTTACGATCAAGGATAATGATGCGCAGCTTCCGTGCGTGATGTGGCGCTCAAAAGCGGAGCAGCTTGGCGTGGAGATAAAGGATGGTCAGCAGGTAGTTCTTGGCGGCGATATTCAGGTTTATGCTCCACACGGTAGGTATCAAATGATTGTGAGTCTTGTTCAGCAGGCCGGTGTGGGACGCCTTCAGCAAAAGTTTGAGGAGCTGAAAAAGAAACTTCAGTCAGAGGGTCTTTTTGATGATATTCACAAAAAACCTCTTCCTGCATTTCCGGAGCACATCGGTGTAATTACATCTTCAACCGGGGCGGCTTTTCAGGATATTAAAGCAACGTTCGAAAAACGATGGCCATTGGCTACACTTTATCTTCATCATGCTAGTGTGCAGGGGTTAAATGCGGCCGGAGAATTGGTCAGGGCAATTCAATTTTTCCAAGATCATCCAAAAGTGGAACTGCTGATTATTGGCCGTGGCGGTGGCTCACTTGAAGATTTATGGCCGTTTAATGAGGAGGCCGTTGCCCGAGCACTTTTTGCATCCAAAATTCCGGTAATCAGTGCTGTGGGTCACGAAGTTGATTTCAGTATTAGCGATTTTATAGCAGATGCCAGGGCCGCAACTCCCACGCAGGCAGTTATGATTGCCGCGCCGGACATCAACGATCTGAGACTTCAAATTGATGATTACTCCGGAACCATTGAACATCATCTAAAGAGAAAAATTGATCGCTATCGGGAATATGTATTTCGTTTAGCGCATTCACACGCTCTGCTAAAAGTTCAGGATCGAATCCGTCATTATAAAAATCGTGTGGATTCTCTTTCGGATCGAATTAAAAGTAGATTCGAGCGAAAAATCATGGAGCACAGATCTCACCTGCAGCGACTCCAGCACGCTTTGGAAACTGAAAACCCAAAAGCACCGCTCGAAAAAGGATTTGTACGAATTTTGCAGCAGGGAGAGTGGGTACGAACTAAATCTGCGTTCGCGGATAAGGAAGGATTTAAAATTGAGTGGAAGGATGGGATTGTTAAGAAGGATTAGTAGATCGAAGTAAACCTGTCAGGTTTGATAATTTATACTTTTTGTAAAAATCATGATTCTTGAAACCTGACAGGTTTTTTCCAATCTCCTGCCGTTGATCAGGTTAGGAGATGCCGGATCGGAGTCCGGCATGACGCAAATGACGAAGTCAAGTTTTAAAATTACCTGCTCATCGCTTCAATAAATGTGTCATTATTTATACTGCTTCTTAACCGATTAACAGCATCTTCTCTTGAGTAGCTTACACGGCTGTAAATCTTGTGGGTATTATTCTCCTGAACATGTTCAACAGTTTCGTCAGGATTAGAAAACTCTATGTTTCTAACGCTGTTCCTCAGGTTGATAATAAATCCGGAGGATTCGTAGTCACTCATACCCTCATCTGCGAGTGATTTACGTACTTCTTCAGCAAATTTATCAATTGAAAACTTCAAATTTTCAGTTGCTAATTCCATTGAAAGCTGGTGCGCTTCGGAAGAATCTGCAGCAATCGCCAATGCATAACCGGTAAAAGCAGCAGAATCTGCTTGGGAGGTAACGGAGCTGTTATACCAAGAGGGGGCTACGTCATCAGCCGTTGTTGTTCCGGTTTCAGTGTCTTCAGTTAATGTATCCGTTGGAGAGCAGGAAATAATAAAGCCAATAAGCAACAGAGCAATTACAGATAATTTCATAGTTAATTAAGCTTATAATATCCGATGGAACCGGATTCAGTTTCTATTTTTAAATTTAATGAGCGTCCATTGGAATGGGATTCTTCAATTTTTTTCTGAAGGGATCTTAGGTTAGTAATCTTTTCACCGTTTACCTCAAGAATTTTGTATCCCTGTTTAAGGCCGCGCATTTGTGCAGGTGATTCATTTTCAATACGATGAATATACAGGTCAAACAATTTTGGATTTTCGGGTGATGCAAGTCCCTGAACTGTAAATCCCATTTCATTAAATCTTTGATATTCAATTCCTGAATCATTTCTGCCTTCAGGAATTTCTTCAAGGTCTTCAGGCTCGATCAGTTGTTCTTCAAAAGAGAG
>JBGTFX010000044.1:0-6366 GCA_041747055.1 Balneolaceae bacterium | reverse complement strand
TCATCATTCATCATTCAACATTCTATAAAATTTAACCTCAAGTTTGAAGTTTGAATGCTGAAGTTTGATTTTTGAAGTTTTGTATACTTCGCTATTCAACATTCAACATTCATCATTCTTTAAAATTTAACTTTAAGTTTGAAGTTTGAATGCTGAAGTTTGATTTTTGAAGTTTTGTACACTTCGCATTTCATCATTCATCATTTCTTTAGTTTCACTTTCCTTTTCCAATTCTATTCATTTCAGCAGTCTTTACACTTGTCACGAAAATCGCTACAAGTTCATCAGTCTCCTTTAAAACACTTTTTAACTTATCTTCCGACTCAAATAGCTTAGTGCGATATATGATTTTAAGACATACCAATGTCTCTCTTAATTCTTTTAACACTACTTTGATCTTATGAATAAAGTCATTTGTCGACTCTCCACTTTGCGCCTCACCATAATTAAGGGCAGGTGAAGTACCAGAACGCAAGAGCTGACCCGCCAGGTGATTGGCTGATTTGGTGTTAGGCATATGTTCTATTAAATCAATAATAATCACAGCAAGGTTTATAAGTCGTTCTTCCAGATCATATTTCTTTGTATTTAACTTCATCATTCATCATTCATAATTGGATACTCAAACTTTATAATTCATATTCGAACTATTGCCAAATGCAATGTTGAAGTCCGAATGTTGAATGTTGAATGATGAATTCTGAAGTATTGTATGACATACCATTTTGTACTTCAGTTTATTTTAAATCAATTACACTGATATAAACCTTTTTTACCTCTGCTGGCACTTTGTCTTTGGATACAATGGTGGAGACAACCTTTGGTGCTTTAAAATTACGTGCGAGGTTGCTCTTGGGATCATCCTCCCCTACAAGAAAGAGTGGGGTTGGTGAGGAAGCACCACCTACCTGTTTCCATACCTGCTTAATAAAAGGCAATGCCCAATCGGCAGCGTACTTAAAATATACGACTGCGAGTTTACTCTTCGGAATTTGTTGAGTGCTGATTTCGCGGTATTCATCTTCGCCATCCGGCATGATGTTCATGATCTCGACCGGATACTCCAGACTAAGCAAATCAGTTATAACTTTAGCTTCCACTTCATCCTGCTGATTGAAGATGAAGAATATATCGGTGTCTTTTGAATCATAAACGGTCACATCGTTCTTCATCATCACCACACGGATATCATCCACCAGTTGCATAGGGCCCTGACTGTTGGAGAACATCATATTTCGGGTGATGTTATTGCGAATATATTTTATAAAATTCTGCTGGGCTGGCTTTATAGAGTCCCCTGCCTCCGGATACACCCAAATAAAGGAATTGAACTCTGAATCAGCCGCATCAATTTTTTTCTTCGCTTCCAGAAACTGGTATTGCGGAAAGGATATCTCATCATCCGATTCAAACCTTCTTCCATATTCACCACTGAGCATATGTAATGAGCACGTACACTTTGACATTTCTTCCGCAACTCTGTCTTTAAAAGTTTCATCATCAGCAGGGCAATCGGTTGCCGGTAGTACATTAAATCCCGCCTTTTGTAATATGATAGCCATCTCTTCTCGCTGGTCCTTTAAATCAGAAGAAGTCCAGGCCAAGTAGACGCTGGGTCGCTGCCGGTCTATGACCTGAACTTTTATAGCAGAAGGTAAAGAGGTAGTAAATGTTGTCGGAATAATTTGTCTGGCAGTAATATTCTGATGTGACGAGGGTGCAGCTTCTCCACGCTCTTTCATTTTAATGCCCTGAATAATTTCCTTTATAGCATTTGCCAGTTTATTGATTTGATTGCGATATAGCACTCTTCCACCCGTCACACTTATTTCGTCATCTACCGGTCGCAAGGGCCGATTTACGCCAGCATCACGATAGATAAAATCGATTGAGCGTAATACACCGTTCAACTCAGTTTCCAGCAACCTGGTATCTTCAGTTTCTATTTCATGGATTTTAATTGGGAGGATTCTTGAGCCAACGTTCCCGTTGGGTAGCTTCACCATCCGGCCTGTTCTGTCCGCTTCAGATTCTGCTTTAAACACCTTAAATTCCTGATTCCAGGCAAATGAAGTGGTGTCACAATAGGTTTGGGAGATAATAGGAATGAATATAAGGGACTTGATTTTAGTGTGGATCGATTGATCTACATGATGAGTTTCCTGCAAACCTTCCTTCGGGTTTTTATCAAAATAAATTGAAAGCTTGTCTTTTAAGGTGGCATCTAACTCCTGGTGGAGCTTTTCAACAAACTCAGTTACCCAACCATCATACTTATTATCATTATGCCTGTAACTAACAAAAATATCGTATTCAAAGCCCGAAACTATAGAAGCCATAAAAAAAATTACTAGAACAGAACAACGTAATAAAGGCTAATTTTAATCAATTATATATTCATTATCAAGAATTATCATCAAAGTGGAAAACAAATTATTTATAGAAGGGACCCAGCATGTGTCAACAATTAAATCAAAATGATTGGGGGTGAAAGCTAATTGATAATCTGTTTTAGATCTAAACAACCCAATTTTAGCTTCCTGATTTGAATAAATTTTCTTCACTGGAATAAATGATGGCCGAAAATTTTGTAACTAGGGGTTAAAAATTTAGCAATCAAGAGTATAGATTTTCATTAATTTCTTATGGATACTTACAGGGATTTTCTGGTCCTGAGTAATGCCTTCATGCCGAAGCGACTGCAAAGGAAGAAGGTCAGAGATCATATTTTCCAGTCGTATTTTAAAAAATTAATTAGTAGCCTTACTGGATTGCAATTTCTATTTATTGTCCTCCCGCCATTGGCTCCTATTGGCACTATTCCAAATATTTAACTATGATGCCAACGCCATGGGAGTATTAGTGATTGAAAGTTTGCCAAATGAAAGCACAACATTTATTATTCACTTAACAAAAATGAGTTAGCATGGAATCTGGGAAGAAGAAAAAACTTGAAGAGACCTACGAACGGATCTTAAATGTTGGCTTCTGTACAGTCCCTTATGAAGATTTGTCTGAAATCATAGTCCCTGACCCAATGGTATATGGCACTGCAAAAGATGAAAGGATACTGTCCTTTGATGGTGTGGAGGCTCTGTTTAGATCCCAGTATGAACAAATTGGAAACATGAAGCCTGTTTATGATCGAAAACGCATTGCCCTGCGGTTATCAAACGGTGGAAACAATGCTTTCATCATAGAAGAACTTACATTTACACTTTCTTCTGATGAAGAAATTCATACCATTTTTTTGCGGGCCACCTGTGTAATGGAATACCTGGACAATCAATGGAAACTCACACACTGGCACTCTTCAACCCCTGTAGATACGGAAAATGATCCGTGGCACATGGAGGAGTGGAAACGGGAAAAAGAGAAGCTACAGCAGCTTGTCGATCAACAGACAGCAGATCTTCAGATTAAGAACAGAGAACTGGAAATTGAAGCCGCCCTGGAAAGGGTACGGTCTGTTGCGCTTAGTTTGACCAAATCTGAACAGATGCTCGATGTGGCGGAGTCGTTATACAACGAACTGTATAGTCTGGGCTTTAAAAAAATCAGAAACGCCCTCATTGATATCCAAAACGAGGATAAAAACACTTTTATGGATTATGACTATTCTCCTGAAATGGGGAAGACCATAACCTTAATGTCCTATGATGATGATCCCATCCTTGAGGAGCAGCGGGATGAGTTAAAGAACAAGGAAGATGGTTTTTTTGAAATCATACTCGAGGGCCAAAAGTTACAGGATTTAATCAATCTTAGGATAAAAAATGGTGAGGAAGAAGATTTACGTTTATTGGAAACGGATCAATTAACGTACAACATGTACTCCTTTGGCAATGGGGAAATTGGGATATCAAACTTTGGTATTCTTGCAGATGAGCAAAAGGAGGTTTTGAGAAAGTTTAAAAATGTATTTGCCCTAGCCTATAAGAGATATAATGACTTGGTAGGAGCGGAAAAACAAACCCGAGAGGTCCAGATCGAACTCTCTCTGGAGCGCATCCGGGCACAGGTCACTGCCATGCAGGGATCCACGGACTTATTTGACATTGTAGTGGGCATGCGCAAGGAGTTTTTAGCGCTTGGAAATAAGGCCGATTATTTCTGGCACATGCGCTGGCTGCCGGATTCCTATGAGATGTCGATGACTTCAGAAGATGGTAGCCGCATCGGCATGGTGATCACCCTGCCCAAGTTAGTTCACGACAAAATTCCAGGTTTAGCCGAATGGGAAAAAGGCAATAAACCCACATATGTATTAGCCCTGGATGCAGATGATGCCTGGGATTATATAGAAAATATGAACACCCATGGCCATTATGAACAACTGGATTCCAATGCGCCTACCAGGGACGATATTCGGCATATTGGCGGACTTACCTTTATTATGGCGCGCACCACTCACGGAGAAATCGGCTTTAGTCTGCCCGGTATGGTGCCCAAACCACCAAAAGAAGCAATGGATACCCTGGTGCGTTTTGCAGGGGTTTTCGATTTGGCTTACAAGCGCTTTGAAGATTTGAAAGCCGCTGAAAAAGATCTTATCGAAATAAAAGCTGCAAGGCTAAAAGCTGAGGAAGCTTTAACCGAACTCAAAGCCACCCAATCTCAGCTTTTCCATTCCGAAAAAATGGCATCCCTGGGAGAACTCACGGCCGGTATTGCCCACGAAATACAAAATCCCTTAAACTTCGTCAACAACTTCAGTGAAGTGAGCACGGAGCTGGTCGATGAGATGAATGAAGAACTTGAAAAGGGAAACACTCAAGATGCTAAACAGATTGCTGTCGATCTAAAGCAGAACCTGGAGAAAATCAATCATCACGGTAGGCGTGCGGGCGATATCGTAAAAGGCATGCTTCAGCACAGTCGCAGTAGCAGCAGCCAAAAGGAACCAACAGATATCAATGCACTGGCCGATGAATATTTGCGGCTGGCCTATCATGGATTACGTGCAAAAGACAAATCATTCAATGCTACTATGAAAACTGATTTTGATGAGAGCATTGGTCAAATCAATGTTGTGCCACAGGATATAGGAAGGGTAATTCTCAACTTGATTACGAATGCCTTTTATGTGGTGAATGAGAAAGCCAAGGGAAAAACTATCGGCTACGAGCCACAAGTTACCGTGTCAACAAAAAAGTTAGAAGGCAAGATTGAGATAAGGGTTAAAGATAATGGCAACGGCATTCCAGACCACATCAAAGAAAAAATCTTTCAACCCTTCTTTACCACCAAACCAACTGGGCAGGGGACAGGCTTGGGGTTGTCACTGAGCTATGATATTGTGAAGGCGCATGGAGGGGAGTTGAAGGTGGAAACTAAAGATGGAGGGGGGAGTGAGTTCGTTATTTTATTATAAACTGTTATTGAGTCACAACATAACAATGGTAATATGAAAAGAAGAAGTATCAATTTTTTACTGGTATCCATTTTCTTTTTAACTAGAATAGATGTAAGCGCTCAAAGTCAAAGGCCAATCTTAACTGATAGCGTTTTTACGAAGTACAATGAGGTGAGCTTAACATCACCTGATTTATGGCGTTTCATACCTGGGCATGATATCGATACACTAGAGTCTAATTTTTTAATGGAAAATTGGAAGCCTGCTAATATAATTTTACCGAAGAATGATACTCCCAAGGAGTGGAATGGTTCGGGCTGGTTTAATTCAATCATTAAAATTGATTCGACACTATTTGGTAAAGAGATGGCCATTCGTGGCCATATTCGGGGTGCAATGGAGTTTTATGTTAATGGGGTATTACTTGAAACAGTTGGTGTGGTAGGCGAAAACAAGGATTCCGAGGTTGCTGCAGGATTCTTTCAGCCTATCAGATTTACATTTAATAATCAACCTGACCAACTCCTTGCGATCAAGTATTCAAATCATACAGCTCGAAGTTTTTTTAATAAGAAAATATCAGGCCTTCAACTTTTTATTGGGTATCCAAAAAAAATTAGCACAACAAATGAGTTTGTGAAAAACCGTATCCAAAAACAGACTAACCGATTCTATCTGATTTTTGGTTTTATTGTTGCGCTTGGCTTTTTGCATTTGTTCCTGTATATTTTTTATCCATCTGACCGCGCTAACTTGACTTGTGCGTTATTCTTTTTTTCTATTTCGGGAATTTTTCTATCCGGAATTATTTTTGATTCTATGGCATCTCCAAGTCAATTTATTAATCAAGCTTTTGGTGAAGGGTTGGCCATTACCCTGACTTCAATAATACTTCCTTTTTTTATCTATCAATTGATTAACAGAAAATTTGATTGGATTCCATTTTTAATCCTTGCAGCGGGTGTATTGGTCTTAATATTTCATTTTATTAATCCGGTAGCTTATCAAGT
>JBGTFX010000043.1:0-4124 GCA_041747055.1 Balneolaceae bacterium | reverse complement strand
AACGAGGATCATCTTTTGAACGCGGAGCGCTCCGAGCGCTCCTCTTTTTATCCCACGAAGCGATAGCGTAGTGAAACGAACCATGTAATGAAATCCTGCGATTCCGCTCACGCTCCACCCTGATTTACAATCGAACTCAGGCTTTCAGCCTTTAGTTGGAATATAGATTTGAGTGAAATTATCAGATCAATTCACTTAAAAGACACGCGAAGTCTCAGAAGACTTCGCGTGTCTAACTCAGTTTCAATTTGTGCCTCTGATCAACGCATTCCATTCTCTCTCAATCAATTAAATCGAATTCAATCGATTGTTCCCCGGCGTGAATTGTAAATCCTCCCGGTTCCAGAATTTTCATACCGTTTGAATCGGGATAAGAGAGGTGTTTTTCGGGTTCGATTTCAAAAACGAGTGTCATGCTTTCTCCGGGCTCAAGGCTGACTTTCTCAAAATGCTTCAGTTCAAGAACCGGTCGTGTAATCTTTCCTGCCTGATTGGTGATATACCATAAAACACTCTCCATTCCCGCAATATTGCCTGTATTCCTCACAGTAACTTCTGCCTGAATGGATTCTCCTATGCTGAGAGATGTACTGCTGAGTTTCAGGTCGGAATAGTCAAAATCTGTATAGGAGAGTCCGTAGCCGAATGGAAAAAGAGATGTTGTGGGACTGCCCTGTATGATCTCATTGGCTTCATCAGGATTAAAGAAGTAAACATCACTCGGTTTATGATTATACGTCGTAAAATGTCCAGTATACATCGGATATGAGATGGGAAGTTTACCGCTGGGATTAACTTTTCCGCTTATAATATTAGCTATAGCCTCCCCTCCTTCAAAACCGGGAAGGCCTGCAAAGAGTATTCCATCCGTCTTATCTGCAATGGATGTGATAATCCTTGGCCTGCCCTCAATCAAAATCAAAAGCAGAGGTGTATCAGCCTGAGATAATTTTTCTATATGATCAAGCTGTTCACGTGGAAGTGTCAGATCAGTGATATTGCCAAAGAACTCTGTATAGGGCTCTTCACCACCGGCATAGATGATCATATCTGCCCGGTTTAACAGGTCACTATCGACTTCTTGTTCCGAGTTCAAGTCTAAGAGTTGAATTTCACTACCCGGATATTCATTCTGCAATGCCGTATAAATTGTATGCATGTCATCGGGGTACTGCTCCTCTTCACCGCCCTGCCAGGCGAGGGTCCAGCCGCCATTGAGATTTCGCTTACTGTTTGCGGAAAGTCCGGCAAGCAGAATCAGCTGCGGTTCACTAAGTGGAAGCACATTATTTTCATTTCGAAGCAGTACAATTGATTCCCGAGCTGCCTCAAGGGCTTTCAGTCTGTTCTCCTCGGTTCCGATTCTGTTCAGACGGTCATTTCTCGGGTAAGGATTTTCAAAAAGGCCCAGTTCAAACTTGAGTCGTAAAATTCTTCTTACGGACTCATCAAGCCGTTCTTCCGATATGCGCCCTTCATTTACCAATTCACTTAATACACTGTTGAAGTTCAGGTCCAGCGGATTCATACTGATGTCAATTCCCGCATTGACAGCCATATATGTGGCTTCTTTATAATCCTTGGCTACGTAATGGAAATTAACAAGCTTCTCGATGTCGGCCCAGTCGGTTATAATTACTCCTTCAAAACCCATTTCATCCCGTAGAAGGTCTGTCAGTAGTTCTTTAGAGGCATGTACGGGCACACCGTTTACTTCTCCGCTGTTAACCATCATGGTTTTAATTCCGGCATCCACTGCAGCCTGAAACGGAGGCCGGTGAAATTCATGAATAGCCTGCATAGAAAGTTGAACCGGTGACCTGTCCCACCCTGTTATCGGATCAGAATAAGCGAGGAAGTGTTTACCGGTAGCAGCTACTTTATAAGGGGCAATTTCTTCATTTCCCTGAAGCCCTTCGATGTAATATTGACCCATTACAGAAGCCATGTAGGGGTCTTCTCCATAGGTTTCCCAGATCCGCGGCCATAGTGGATTTACCCCCAGATCAAGAACAGGAGCAAAATTCCAGTGGTGACCCAGATCGGCTGATTCATAAGCTGTAACCCAACCGGTTTCGTAAGCATGAACCGGGTTAAATGTGGCGCCAATATTTATATTTTGAGGGAATATAGTAGATTCAGCCAGGTAACTGGCACCGTGCATGTGATCAATACCATAAATGATGGGGATCTCAAGCCGACTCTCTTCAACAGCCAGCCGGGTTAGTTTGTCCATATAGGTAAACCACGTTTCAGGGGCTACGGCTTCACCATTTAAAAAAGAACCGATATGATGATTTCTAATAAATTCGCGCGCTTTTTCTTCATCCAAAACCACATCACTTTGATTACCGGTTGTATTAATCGTGGTGATATTAAGTTGCGACATCTGCCCGATCTTTTCATCCACCGTCATTTGTTCCAGCAGATCTTTTACTCGCTCTTCTATCGGTGCTTCCGGATTTTGGTAAACAGGTGTTTGGGCTTGTACATTACTCATTGCCATCATGAGTAAAAGTGTTAATAGAATAGTGATGGTTGATTTCATAGACTATTGATTTCTCTGTGTTTCTGCTGATTGATTACGAAACAAGTTTACTCAATTTCATTATTAATAGGAATTCTATTTAAAGTGCATTCTTGGATGGCAGATAGAATTAAAATTGATGTAAAATTCCCACTTGAGCCCATTAAAAATTATCCGCCCCCCTTCCCTGACACATGTTTGGTATAAAACATAAGCGAAAATGTTTGGGTAAAAGGTCACATTATTACGAGTTCAGAAACAGAGCTCCCTCACTGTTCGTAATCATGTGATGTGTAGTGGATCCGAACGTTGCCCTTAGAATTGCTGAAACTGAATGAGCTCCCAATAGAAGAAGATCCGGATTTTTTTCCTGCTGGTAATTAATGATCATTTTTCCCGTATTGCCAGTATCTGATACATGTTTAGATATGTAATTAAAACCGTGCTCTTTCAGGTAAGCTTCAGCATAATTCAGTATTGTCATGGACCTGTCTATTGCCTCTTCGCTATCTTTTTCAGGAATAATGACCAGCTCTATATCAATATCTTTACCGTATGGAAGCAGATGAACAAACCCTTTAAGCGTTCGTGCCGCAGAACTGCTCCCGTCGAAGGCAACCATTATCTTATCTACATCCTTGTACTCCTCGGTTACAACCAGTGTTGGTGCATCACCTTTTTTCACCACACTGGCCAGCGTTTTTGTGTCTTTAGTAGGTTGATTATAATAAAAGTGGGAATCTCTCCCCACTACAAGAATATCGTGATATTTCATCTCTTCAATGATAACCTCCTCGGAAGCACCTTGTTTTCTGATATCGCGATGACGAACACCAGCTTTTTCAACCATGTATTTGAACTCTTTAAGTAATTCTTCAGCAGCATTACGTGTATCATCAGCCATTTCAGCCCATAATGTATTGCCGAATATTTCCGGGCCGTAGCTTATAGGAATAGTGGATTGTATATTGGAGAGATCCACCACGGCAAGGCCGGTAATGCCAGCGTTAAATCTTTTTGCAAGATTGATGGCGTATTTTGTAGCTACAGGTGTATCATCATCGGGATCAAGCGCAACCAGTATTCGTTTTTTGAGACATGGCGTTCAAGGCGTGTGACAATAACCAACGCCTCGGGCACGGGTGGCAACATTCCATTAAGCAAACGCAATTTGCACGGACCGTTTCCAATGCCTCGAAACCGGATTTTCCAATAGTGAGACATCTTGCGATACTCGACGACCTTTCGTGGAGGAATTGCCATTATTTCCGCGAACCAACGGCGTCGAATATTCATCGTCACGATGGTCAGTCGCTTCTTCGTAATCGCATTTTGTTAGTATCGCGTGCCGTCGAATTACTCCTGTTTGACGGTGTGCCAGCGCGAAAGGACGCCCAATTGGTCCGCCCAAGTTTCAATGTAATGCCAGTCGAGTTCGCCTTGTGTGAAAAGGATATCGGTGATATCGATGCGGTCACGTGGACGATCGGCGATTAGCTTGAATACGATCAAATCTTCCGCCGTTACCACGTAGGCAGCTTGTCCTTCGACCTCAGTCAAAACCCTGCGCGACATTGCTGATCGCTGGAAGGGAGTT
>JBGTFX010000042.1:0-5948 GCA_041747055.1 Balneolaceae bacterium | reverse complement strand
GTCACAACTTTTCTCGTATGTTTTCTATTGATAGAGATTTATTTTCGTGCCTTTCAAGAACCTGTTAATCTATTAGAATTAACGGGGAAGAAAACTACTGAAAACCCTATGGCTGATTGGGCAACCAACGAGCCCTATTTTGCATATTCTGCTCTTCCGGGGATGTATGCCGGAGATAAGTCAGTCAATAGTTTTCATTTTATAAGTACTCCTAAACTACGGTTGCGAAAGGATTCAGGTGTGGTTAGATTGGTTTTTTTAGGAGAATCATCAACTGCCGGAACAGGAAAAAATCTTGCTGATATAGAAACCTGGCCATATAAAGTAGTTCAAAATCTAAAAGATTTGAATTACTCTGTTGATTATATTAATGCTGCTTGTGGCGGATATACCACTTTTAATTCTTATGGAATTCTATGGAGTAGATTGAGATTTTTCAGTCCAGATATTATTATAATAAATCATGGATGGAATGACTTTAGCTATTTTCATGAATCTAAAAGGCAACTAATTAATAGGCGAAAAAATGATCAAGGTATTTATGAGGGAATTTATTTTAAAGGATATTATCAATACTTTAAACCTCTGAAAATCGATGCTTGGATTGCTTGGTCTCAATGGTTAAGTAGATTTCGTTTTATCTTTTTTAGCGAACAAGGTGTAGGAGAGATAATTTATGATAATGAATTTGAAGATATCGAAGATGAACTTTTTTATGCTGACCAAAATGGAAAAGATGCATTTAAAGAAAACCTTTGGCTTATTAATGAATATTGTAAAATAAAAAAAATAGCCTGTTTTTTTTGTAAACAACCTACGCTTATTACTAACAAGAATATTGATTTTGACGATGATTTAGAAACAAATAGAATCGATTTTTACAGAAAAGAAATGGATCATTTTGAAGCTATCTACACTATTATTGATTCATTAGCCCAGCCACATCAAATTATTGATTTGACCTCTGTATCTGGTATAGAAAAATATTTTTGGGATCATATTCACCCCTCTCCTGAAGGGACAGATATCATTGCATCCATCGTAGCTGATAGCATTAGAAATAATTATTTTGCAACTGCAAATAAATAATTAATTGCATGTATGATAACACGGAATACCGATCAAGAAAATTATTTACATATATAGTTGTTGTTTTATTATTAATGCTTGTTTTAGCAATAATAACCTTGTACTTTTGCCCTAACTTGATGCCTACTTCAACAGAAGTGCAGTTATTTTAAATGATTTTAAGTTCCTACTCCATGAAAGTATCCTTAAAAAATAAACTGACTTCCCGATATCTTACCACTGAATTTATCCTGTTCGCTTTTTGACCCACCCCTTAATCCCCTTCTCCGCCTACTATTTGTGCCATTTGGCAATATTAGCTTTAACCCAACTTGTCCCTCCAGACTGCGGGCAATACACTTGCGACCCTTGCCCTGCTGATGAAGTCGTAACAATTGTTTAATCTGGCTCATAGGTTTTGGTTTTCCTGACATCGTTGTCCTTTTTTTAGCGGTTAAAAAAATGAACCGCTAAAAAACCAAAACCAAAAATCCCGAAGGGGGTCACTTTGCTCCGGAATCTGTCCTCAAAGGGGGGTCAGCTTGCTCCGGAATTTTCTTCCCTGCTGTTTCTTCAGGGGTCACCATCTGCCGGAATGTCACGAACAGATGTGATTTATATTAATCCGTTTTAGGGGGGTCACTTTGCTCCGGATTATCCAAGGATTGAGGGCGCTATTTAGTTATACGACTAGTTTAAAAGATGTTAGTAAGATTATAGTGAATTTTAAAAAAGCGAGTTTCCTATTTTTTTTAATCGTAACTTACTTTAAATAATCTTTAGTAACCTTAAAAATATTTAGAACAATGGACACAAAATCAAATTATCCAGATCCTTCAGAAGATAAATCTCCTTCTCCTTCTGCTGACAGTATTCCTTCTCCTTCTGAATTTCTCCCGGATAAAAATACCGCTGAAGAGCAAGCTCATAAAGATCACGATGAAGAACAGGATAACAACGGTTCAATAGATTGGAGTAAACCAGATTGGGTTAAACCGTAGGACAAAAGGTAATCATTAGTGTAATAAATTGAACTATGTCGCGTCAGCGGGAGATGTGGTAAAGGGATACTTATTTCTTTTCCTCGCTTGCACCTTGTATCGCTCGTTGCTCTTTCATTTTAATACCTATAATTGAACCCAATTTATTTCTTTCATCATATGGCACATCATAAAGATGTAAATACTGGTATACAAAATTTTGCAGTAAAGTTCTTGTCATATAATACCGATTAAACTCCTTGTCTTTATTTACCAAATTATAAATCTCATCATTCGGCAAATTTCCAAAATGATCCATCATGATGGAGAGTCTAATCAGTTTATAGGAATTGACAGGATGTTTTTCTACAACCTCATTAAATGTAGACTTAAGTTGATAATGGCTAATTGAATTCGAAACCCTTTTGATAATGCCGTGAGCTGCAATATATGCGTAGTGAAATATTAAGGTCTTTGCTAGTTTTTCAATGTCACTTTTCTCCGTCAATTGTTTTTTATCTGCAACGTAATATATAAGATCCACTAAATCTTTTTCACTTTTAATTATTAGATTAAAGTATGCAGACAAAACTCTCAAAGCAAGCTCAAAGGTGCTATTCACATAAATTTCCTTTTTGTCACCATCATATGCACCCCAGTTCTTCTTAATGATTTGTCCGAAAATTTCGAATGTTTTAATACCTCTAATAAGTTTGTTTAAAATTGAAAGATTCGATATATCCTCATCCAAACTATAATCTTTGGAGAGGTAATCGTTTTCCGCTTCCATTTCAAGTCGTTCGGCATCATTTCGTTTCTTTATTTCCCTACTTCTCCGTTCCTCAATTGATGCTTCATCTAATTCCAATTCATCAGGAAGCTTTTTCATTAAGTCATCTATTTGCTTTATATCAGATGACAAGGTAGCTGGACTAAATTCCTTGAAATGACTTTCTACATTGTCTTTTATAGTGTTAATAACATAATCATTACTTGAGATTTGGGTCAAAAAGATTATGATTGAGGAATATTCATCAACATATAACCGATCTACTAATTTCTTTACCAAACTCTGTGTTTCACGATTGTCAATATTTGCAGCTATATAAGACGCAACATAGTAGTAGTAAATGTAATTATATGTGATAGAAATGAAATCACCCTCCGCTCTCAGGATTTTAGCTTTAATAAGCTGACCTAAAGCATCTTTAAACGGAATTGTAACTTTTTTCTGGGCTGTGTAATCTTTAAATAACCTTTCAAAACTACCCTTCTCTAACTTTCGAAACCGTTCTTCAAAAAGAAAGAAGCAATAGAACATCAAAAAGTGATGATAAAATTGTAGATCATCAGCCTTTCTAATGCTCCTTTTTAGTGATTCCTCGATTAGGTATTTGTAGTAATATGAGAAACCATGTTCAGCACTGCCACTATGATCAATCGATTGCAATGCAGTTATGATTACAAATGGATATTGTGGAAGATAATTTTTCCCCAAATAAACTTTTACCAGTTGATCATAAGTTTCGTTTTTTCTGAGTAACTCATTTCCGGATAGTTCGAGCTCTTCCAAAGCATTCCACTTCTGAATAACTTCATACCTCAATTCGTATGAAAATTCTAAAAGGTGATAAACTTGATACTCCTCGAATTCCTTGTCCCCTTTTGTAACCGGATTGAAGTAAAGTAAGGAGTTGCTTGTAAAGACAACATTTGTAAAATGTTTGTTTATAGACGCTATTAGTTTTTTTCTGTGAGACTCTGTTAGTTCACACGCATTAAAGTCATCTATTATTATTATTAGCTTTTCCTTGTCGATTTCTTCAAAATTCTTGAGTGAATTAGAATGATATTGATCAAAGAAATTTCTTTTTATTAAATCGCTGAAGAAGTAGTCAAATGTTGATTTCTTTAATTCAGAACCCCGAATTAAAACTGGTAGCATACCCTTGTTATGAAACTCTCTGAATATCTTTTTACATATAGTTGTTTTGCCAGAGATTTCTTCACCTATAAAAATTATTTTATCAGTTTTATCAGAAGTGATGATTTTATCAAAGCTTACAATCTCTATTTTTTCGGTTTCATCATTTGTTGTCCTCAGAAAAGGACTTACATACAAATCATCAATGGATAACTTTTCCGCTCTTTTGTGTAAAAATTGTGCGCTTAGTGAATCCAAGTAATTGTTGAAATGAAAATTAAGCGGATGATCAATTTTTGTTTTTTTTGTCACTTCAAGGAGTTGACTTGGGCTAAGAATTTCTGTCGGAGTATAGTGACCGTTAGAGTAGCTATATTGATTTGCTTTTATTTCATTATTATCCAAATTAATTGACACTATATTGAAGAAGCTTTTATTTGCGTTTTCAGTATCTTGAAGGGCGGCAGATTCTATATAAATATTGGTTTTGTTCGATGAATCTGACATTTTAGTCATGTCTGTCTCGTGTTCATGCCCGGATAATGTTATATCTCCATTCAGATTTAAAAACCTCCTAAAGTCTCTATGTGATGACTTGCTTTGCCAATTTAATGGATGATGGATGATGTTAATTTTTATACTTGCTGGATTATAGAATACTTCTGATGGGAATAAAGTAATAGGGAAAGCCATTCTACCTTCTTTTTCATCTTTTCGTGAAACCCAAGAAGTATTGAAGCAGTTAAATACTATATTAAAATCCGATATCTGGTACTCAACAATATTCAATAATTGATGAGAAAGGATGACTCTTGAATCTTTAAAAAACAAATCTGATTGGAAGTTAAAATATTCAACTTGAGGAGTACAACATTGTTGAATTATAGATTCATCTAAATCTGCAAAATTTTGAGATTCAAGTCCGCTTAGTATTAATTCTCGAGTTTTTTGATTGGGACTAAAGTTACAATCATGATTACCTGGAATACCGATTAAGGATATTTTCTTGCCACTATACGTGCTTAACTCAGTTGCTACGTTTAAAATAAAATCTTTAGCTATCTCATACTCTGTACTTTTACCAGAAAATGCAATATCGCCAGACAACACAATAAATACATGATCGAAATCCAAAATCTTATTCTGTATAGCCTTAATGATTTTCTCCCTCTTCCTTGTTATCGGGTTAATGTCTGATATTCCAGTTACATAGTCTTTTAAATGAATATCACTTAAATGGATTATTGCTATTTGCATTTTTTTCTTTTAAAGGTTAACTATGTATATAGGAATTCAGGATAATGCCAACTCTCCTTCATACAATACTAATAAGAATATTAGAATCTTGGACAAAGATCCTTACTAATTTGCAACTGGTGAAAAATTCAGATTCTCCAATTCAGCCTTTAGTGTCTTTCCCCTAGTTCTCTCAAGTCTTCTTGCGTTAACCATGAGTTGAGCCAGACTTGGGAGTGGGTTATAGTTAGTGTCTTTCTTAACTCCTTGTTCAAGCAACATTTTTTAAAATTTCATCCCAGCGGTCATCTTCTTTAGAGAGCCAATCTTTTGCAAGGGATTTTTCGGACAACAACGCCTCCTCATTCACCTTTGTCTTTCTCACCTTCACGCTTTTGACTTTATCCAGCACTTTTAATAGGGTGACAAGGAAATCAGTATCTTTTTCTTTTTTGGGAGTAACAATGATATGATTCATCGAATATGGTTTGAAACAAATTTAAGCAAAGATGTTGCAATGTATTTCCACAGCCTGCCGGATAATTACTAAAGCAAGTCGTATGGAGTAGTGTGTATTGGGTAGTGCGTATTGAATTTGTTTTTCCATTTTATCAGGGGATGCCGGAATGCGCAAAGCCTCATCCGGCATGACACGTTTTATTTTATCTTCTCTTTATTTCCAATACTATCCAACTTCAACCCGTTCACCGCGAATTTTATCCAGTTCTTCGAGCGGGAGA
>JBGTFX010000041.1:0-2945 GCA_041747055.1 Balneolaceae bacterium | reverse complement strand
TGTAATCATCTACGGCAACCTGGGTAAGCTTTGGGCGAATCGTGCCTAAAAAAGCTGCGGTAAGAGTTAAAAAAATGGCGAACAATGCCCACCATTTATAGGGTTTAAAAAAGTAGTAAAGCCGTCGAATCAATACAGAGTCGACGGCTTCAGATTTGTTATTAAAGCTCAAGTTTTTTTGATTTAAAACCTATCGAAATCATCAAAAGGAGTTCTTGGTGTGATAGGTTTTGGTTTTCGTTCCGTTCTTTCATCTGTACGGCTCGAGCTGTCTCTTCCACGGCTACTGCTTCCGCTATCACTTCTCGAACTTCGTTGAGATGGTTTTCTATCAGACGAAGATGGCGATCGTTCCGTTCGGCGACTTCTGGTGCTTTTTCCGGCAGAACGTTTTTTATCTACTTTTTTACGTTTTCGAAATTTCTTTTTGCTGTCATCAGATGAGCTTTTACGATCCGAATCGTTTGAGCCTCCGCTGCTATCATCAATTTCTTTCAGATACACTTTCTGTTGCACAATTCCTTTCTCCTGTGAAGGATCTGTATAAATCGGCCGCAACTCAGTTGCCAGCCATGCAGGGAAAAATTTCTCCCGTGTTTCGCGTAAGAGAATAAATGGATTTGTATATCTCGCTGAAAAATGCGTGATAACCAAAAGTTTTGTCTGCGATTCGTTTGCCACACGAGCTGCATCTATAGATGTAGAATGGCCGGTTTCAGCAGCTTTATCGGCAAGACTTTCACTGAATGTTGCCTCGTGATAAAGAATATTGGTATTCATTGCCAACTTCACGGAATTCGGGCAGTATTTTGTGTCGGTGATATATGCAAAACTATCGCCAGGCCGGGGATGACCCACAATATCGTACGATTTAACTACTGTGCCATCTTCCAAAGTAATATCTTCACCGGCTTTAAGAGCTTTAAACTCTTCATCCTTTGTGATACCCATCTTCGTGGCTTTATCTGCATCAACTTTACCGGGTTTATCTTTCTCCTGAAAGCGATAGCCTAAGCAGAATTTGGTATGGTTTAGCGGACGTGCCTCTACATAATATTCATCATGGTCGATAACACGCTCTGATTCTATATCCTCTGCAACTTCAACATATTTGATTTTATAATTCAGATCGATATTAACAAACTTAAAGTTCCATTCTATAAACTTTTTAATGCCTTTTGGTCCAACAATAGTCAGATCATTTTCCCGTCGCTGAAGCTGTAGGGTTGCTAATAATCCAAATATTCCTGAAAAGTGATCTATATCAAAATGAGAAATAAATATATTTTCAATTTTCGACCGTTTTAAACCGGCTTGCAGCATTCGCATTTGTGTATTTTCCCCACAATCAAAAAGGTGCACATCACCTTCTCTCCAAAGCGCTAATGATGGTAAATGCCTGGTTGCAGTGGGTGTAGCCGAAGCTACTCCTAAAGGTACTATGATCATTTTATCTCCTGTTATGTATTGGCATATTTGCGTTTCAAACAAATATAACCCGTTATTTTTATGTTTATATTTGAGCTAATTCTTGTTCTAGTAACTGTTTACGATACATTTTTGCATAACGTCCTTTTTTTGTCAGCAAAAGATCGTGAGAACCACGTTCAACAATAAAACCTTCTTCAAGATAAAAAATAATATCGGCGTTTTTAACTGTAGATATTCTATGAGAAATCATTAATGTTGTTTTACCCGAGCGCTTATTTTTTAAGTGTTTCAGGACATCATCTTCGGTTTTCGTGTCAACGGCACTTAGAGAATCATCAAGAATAATAATTGCAGGATCTTTTATCAGTGCCCTTGCAATAGCAGTTCGTTGCTTTTGTCCACCTGAAAGTGTAATTCCGCGCTCCCCTACAATGGTCTCAAATTTTTTCTCAAAATCCAAAATATTACTTAATACTTTTGCATCTTCCGCTGCACTCTCTATCTGTTTCATACTTGCATCATCCACACCAAAGGCAATGTTCTCTTTGATAGTTGTAGAAAAAAGAAATGTTTCTTGCGGCACATAACCTATTCCCCTTCGTAAGGCTTCGGCAGACCAGGCCTTGACCTCTGCACCATCTACTTTTACAGTTCCTTCAGTAGTATCGAATAACCGGGGAATTAAATTAACCAATGTGGTTTTTCCTGAACCGGTTCTTCCCACAAATGCCACATTCATTCCCGGCTCAATCTTAAAGGAAATGTTTTTTATCGCATATTCTTCAGCTTCGGGGTATTTGAACGAAACATTTTCAAATTCAATTGCTCCTTTAACTTCTATTGAAATTCCGACATCTCCGGCAACATCTCGTATTTCTATGGGTTCTGTAAGCACCTCATCTACCCTTTCCCAGGAAGCAAGAGATTTTTGAAAAGTATTTACTGTATATCCCAAAGAAGCCACCGGCCATGTTAAGTATGCAACATAAATTACAAATTCTGCAATATTTCCTACGGTTATAGATCCATCGATAACCATTAAACCTCCACGCCAAACTACAATTACTACTGAAACTCCAATTAGAAAATTGAGTGTGGGATGGAAAAGTGACTCAACCATATCGAGTTTCAGCTTTTTTTGTCTGTACGATTCACTTTCTCGCTCAAATCGTTCCTGCTCGTAATCTTCACGATTGTACGCCTTAATTAACCGGATACTAGAAAAAGCCTCCTGGGCCCTTCCCGCAATATCTGAATACTGCTCCTGGATTATAACCTGGTACTTATTAATAAATCCGCTTACCCAATAAGCAAAAGCAGACAGAAACGGAAGCGGAAGCAATGCCCAAAATGTTAACTCAGGATTCACAATAATCATCATTGTGTGTTTTAAAAAAAATATCTTGATCAGATCTTTCATTTATTTTTTCAGATAAAATAACTTGTAATTCATCAATCGATGGAACCACATTTGATTGTCGCGAATAATCTATATTATTGCGACAATTTGTTAA